>NZ_JAPWHT010000119.1:0-24489 GCF_027270795.1 Streptomyces sp. ActVer | reverse complement strand
GCCGTCGGGTTCGTACCGCTCATGCCGCCGCTCGAACCCGCGGTCACCGAGGCCGCGTACGCGGTCGGTCCGGCGAGGGAGGCGGCGACGGCCGCGGTCAGGGCGACGGCGAGCAGCCGCACGCGCCGGCCCGAGCGGAAGAGGAAGAGTCCGACGATCGCCAGGACCATCACCGCGGCGACGGTCGGCCACAGCCACGAGTTCCAGCCGGAGGCCCGGCGCAGCAGCACCACGGCCCAGATGCCGGTGGCCGCGAACGCGACGGGCAGGACCCACAGCCACTTCTTGTCGGTGCGGAAGGCGTGCAGGAGCATCAGCCCGCCGCCTCCGCACAGCGCCGCGATGCCGGGGGCGAGGGCGGTCGTGTAGTAGGGGTGCATCGTGCCTTCGGCGAGGCTGAACGTGAGGTAGTGCAGGGCGGTCCAGCCGCCCCACAGGACCAGTGCGGCCCGCGTCAGGTCCGTACGGGGGGCGCGGCCGCGCAGTACGAGGCCGCCGACGAGGGCGACGGCGGTGAAGGGGAGCAGCCAGGAGATCTGGCCGCCGAGCACCTCGTTGAACATCCGGCCGAAACCGGCGGTCCCGGAGAAGCCGCCTCCGCCACCGCCTCCACCGCCGCCGTTGCCCTCGCCGCCGAAGACGCGGCCCAGGCCGTTGTAGCCCATGATCAGGTTCCAGGCGGTGCCGTCCGTCGAGCCGCCGATGTAGGGCCGGTCGGAGGCGGGCACCAGCGACACGGCCGCCGCCCACCAGAAGCTGGAGACGGCGAGGGCGACCGCGGCGATCGCGAGGTTGCGGATCCGGCGCAGCAGTCCGCCCCGGGCCGCGTACAGGTAGACCGCGAAGACGGCGGGCAGGGCGATGTACCCCTGGAGCATCTTGGTGTTGAAGGCGAGGCCGAAGCAGACGGCCGAGCCGACGAGCGGCAGGAGCCTGCCGTTGTGGACGGCGCGCAGGGCCAGGGCGGCGCCCGCGACCATCAGGAAGACGAGCAGCGTGTCCGGGTTGTTGTCGCGGTTGATGGCGACGGTGATCGGGGTGAGGGCGAGGACGAGCGCGGCGACGGCCGCGGCGCCGTGTCCCCAGACCCGCTTGACCGACGCGTGCAGGATCCAGATCGTGCCGAGGGCGGAGGCGACCAGCGGCAGCATCATCTGCCAGGTGCCGTACCCGAGGACCCGGCAGGACAGGCCCATCACCATCAGGACGAAGGGGGGCTTGTCGACGGTCATGAAGTTCCCCGCGTCCAACGACCCGAAGAACCACGCCTTCCAGCTCTGCGTACCGCTGAACACGGCGGCGCTGTAGAAGCTGTTCAGGCTGGACGAGGAGAAGTTCCAGGAGTACAGCACCCCGGCCAGGACCATGATCGCGAGCAGCGCGGGGAGCGACCAGCGGGGTGGCTTCCCGGGCCGCGCGCCGGTCTCGGCGGGAGGCGGGGAGGAGGCGGCCCGGTCCGCCGCGGGGGCGGTCCGGGCGGCCTCGGGGGCGTGGGGGTACGGATCGGTGGCAGATGTCACGCGTGCATCGTGCGAAAGCGGTGTGGGCGGGGGCTGTGGTGAACCTGGGGCCTGGCTGTGAGTGGGGGAAGGAAGGTCCCACGGAAGCGTATGAACACGTAAAGGGCCGGACGGTCGTAGACGGAGGGAGCTGATCGGCAACAGGGTCGGACGGTCACAGGGGGCGCCGCCCTGTAACAGTTACCGGCGGTTCATGCCGGCTGCGCAACAGGAGTGGCTGCCGATGAACGCGCTTGCTGCGTACGGCGTTTGACGTGTTGAGATCAACAAGCAATGACGCCGAAAGGGCACCCCGACATGTCGCTCAGCCGCACCCGCTCCCGTACGCTCGCCGCCGTCGGTTTCCTGGCCGCCACGGGGCTGTTCCTCACCGCGTGCGGCCCCGAGGACTCCGCCGGCGCGGATGCCTCCTCGCCTGCCGGTGCCTCGGCCTCTCCCGATTCCTCGGCCCCTGCCCCTTCCGGCTCCCCCGCGGCTTCCGGTGGCGCCGACGCCTCGGAGCCGCCGGCGGGTTCGGACGGTACGTTCTCCGGCAAGTTGACGTTCCTGGCGCCGGGCAAGCTGCTGGTGGGGGAGCGTGCCTTCTGGGTCGCCGAGGGCACGGAGATCACGGGCGGCGACATCTGCGGTGACCCCGAGACCGCCGAAGCGGAGAAGTGCACCGCCGACGACCTGGACGCCGCCGCCGAGGCCGGCAACCTGACGGTGGAGGTCACGATCAAGAAGGGGATCGCCGAGCGGGTCACCCAGAAGTAGCCCCAGCAGTCGCAGTAGCCCCAGTAGCCCCAGTAGCCGCGACCGCTGTCGCGCGAGGGGGGATCCGGAGTCCACTCTCCAGGGCCCCAAGGCCGCCCAATTCCCCTTCCAGAAACCCGCGTACAACCCCCGGCCGTCCCGGCGAGTCGAGAGAGGCGAGTGTGCCGAGGCGCGCTCGTTCGTACCCGAGGGGATGGAAGTACTCGATGACTCACCGAATATCCCGGCGTACCCGTGTGTTCTGCGTGGGCCTCGGTGTCGGGGTCCTAGCGCCGCTCACCGTGGCCGTGACACCAGCGACCGCGGCCGCGACACCGCAGGTGACCTGTACGTCGAACCAGCCGGCCCTGGCCACCAAACTGCAGAAGGACATCACCACGGCCCTCGCGAACCGCAGGGGCACCGTGGCCGTCGGCCTCCACGACCGGAGCACCAACACCACCTGCACGCTGAGACCGACCCAGGCCTACGACTCGGCCAGCGTCGTCAAGGTGACCGTCCTCGCCACGCTTCTCTGGGACGCCAAGAAGACCAACCGCTATCTCACCCAGCGGGAGTCCGATCTGGCCACCGCCATGATCACCAAGTCGGACAACGCGGCCACGACCAAGCTCTGGAACCAGCTCGGCACGACGAAGGTGAAGGGCTTCCTCACCGCGGCCGGCATGACCCGGACCAAACCGGGGGCGAACGGCTACTGGGGCCTCACCCAGATCACCGTCCAGGACGAGCAGAAGCTCCTCGCACTGCTCACCGCCAAGAACCCGGTGCTGAGCGACAACTCCCGGGCCTACGTACTCAAACTCATGGGCAAGGTCATCTCCTCGCAGCGCTGGGGCACTCCGGCGGGAGCGCCCTCCTCCGTCGCCGTCCATGTGAAGAACGGCTGGCTGTCCCGCTCCACGCACGGCTGGCGGGTCCACAGCGTGGGCACCTTCAAGGGCGCGGGCCACGACTACACGATCTCGATCCTGACCCACGGCAACAGCACCATGAACTACGGCGTGACGACGATTCAGGCCGTGGCCAAAGCCATCCACAAGGACCTCGTGCCGACCAGAGCGAAGCGTTACACGCCCACGAACGACCCTCAGGAAGCCTTCCCGGCGGTGCCCGCTTCATGATCATCTGGCTCAACGGCGCCTTCGGCGTCGGCAAGACCACGACCGCCAGGCAACTCACCACCCTCCTCCCGAACGCCAGGCTCCTGGACACCGAACAGGTCGGCTACATGCTCTGGCACGTCCTGGGGAAGCCCGCCCGTGACTTCCAGGAGTTCCCGCCGTGGCGCGGTCTTGTGGTGGAGACCGCGCGTCAGGTGCTCGACCACGTGGGCGGCACGCTGGTCGTGCCGCAGACCGTGCTGGAGAAGCCGTACTGGCGTGAGATCCGCACGGGACTGGTCCAAGCGGGCATTCCCTTACGCCACTTCGTCCTCCACGCCGACCACAACGCGCTCGTCGAACGCATCCAGAACGACACGGACCCGGAGAGCGTCGGCTCCCGCCGACGGCGCCTGGACCATCTCCACGACTACGACGAGGCGCTGCTCTGGCTGCGCGGGGAGGCGGAGTTGATCGACACCACCGGCGTCCCGCCTGCCATGGTCGCGAAACTCGTCAAGACGATGATCCGGCATCAGGGCGCCTCCGCGATGAGGGAGAACGTTCACCCGGGCTTCCGCAAGAGCTCACCAAGGAGTGCTAGCAACCCCCGCTGACCTGCGGAGTTCGGCGAAAAGAAGCGATTTTCCGGTGCAACCCTCAGCCCCGGTCCGCTGTCTGAATGGGTGATCGGAAAACAACACCCGCCACACCCGCCACACCCGTCACAGACCACACGGACAGCACAGACCGCACCGGCCGTCCGATCGCCGATGGCGGCGAGGGCCCTGACGACTTCACCGACGCCCTCGCCGCCGACTCCGTTCAGCACACACTCCATGAAGGGTCTCTTTCGCATGCGCGTTTTACGAGGTATCACCGCCACCTCCACCCTCGTCCTGGCTCTGGGGGGAGCCATACTCGCAGCGCCCGCCGCCCAAGCGGCCACCACGGCGGTCACGGCCACCGTCGTCCGTGAGGACGGTGCGATCCGGTATCTGGCGGCTGCCGGACAGACGAACAACCTGAGCGTCTCGGCGAAGATCATCGACGCCGACCCCAGCGAGTTCGGCGACGACTACCTCCTCACCTTCCGTGACAAGGTCGACATCGCCCTCGGTTCGGAGGCGTGCACGTACCCCTCGGCGACCGATCGCACCGTCGTCAACTGTGTGGAGCCCGCCCCGCTGGGCTCCGACGACTCGGACATCTACTCCGTCGACCTGGGTGACGGCAACGACACCGCGACGATCGACGCCGACAACCACGCCGAGGCCACGATCTCCGGCGGCGCGGGCGCCGATGTCCTCAAGGGCAACGTCTCGACCGACCTCAAGGGCGACGGCGGCAACGACCGCCTGGAGGGTGTCGGCGGCGTCTGGACCAAGAGCTCCTCCGGTGGCGACGGCAACGACACCATCCTCACCGGCTGTGAGTACAGCTGCAGCGGCGGTGCCGGGAACGACACCCTCACGGTGACCGGCCAGAACGACCTCGGCTACACCACCCTGTACGGCGACGACGGCAACGACATCGTGCGCGGCTCCTCCGGCAACGACACCCTCTACGGCGGCAGGGGCAACGACACCCTGTACGGCCTGCAGGGCGACGACACGATCTTCGGCAACACCGGCGACGACGTGATCTACGGCGGCCAGGGCAACGACACGCTCTCCGGCGGCGCGGGCAACAACAAGGTCTACCAGGACTGAGGCCCAGGGCTTCGTCGGAGCCGCGTGGGTACCGGCGCCCACGCGACTCCGGCCCTTGGCTCCCCGGAGTGCCCGGAGTGCGCGGAGTGCCCGGAGTTGCCGACTCCCTGGAATTAACGGCCAGTACCCTCCCCCTCAACCCACCTCCGCCTACCGTGACGCCATGCGCCTGAGACCACTCCTCGCCACCGTCACGGCCGCCCTGGCGGCAGCCACCTGCCTCACCGCGGCAGCGCCCGCCAGCGCCCAGCGCGGCAACGCCTGTTCGCCCTCCGTCTCCATCGAGAGCTTCTCCGACGCGCTCGACAAGACGACGTACGAGGGCACGTTCGTCGGCAACTTCTCCGCGCTCGCCGTGGACCGCGACGGCCGGATCGCCGCGGTCTCCGACCGGTCCGCACTCTTCACTCTGGACCGGAAGACCCTCCGGCCCGCCTCCGTCGTCCCGCTCGCTGACGAGAGCGGTGCCGCGCTCGACTCCGAGGGTCTGGCCGTGGACCGCGACGGCACCCGGCTGGTGGCATCCGAGACCGAGCCCTCCATACGCCGTTACGCCCGCGACGGCCGCATCCTCGACCGCCTCCCCGTACCGGACGCGCTCAGGGTCGCCCCCGCGGGCCGGGCCACCTCGAACCAGACCTTCGAGGGCCTGACCTTCCTCCCCGGCCGCCACACCCTGCTGGCCGGGATGGAGGGCTCCCTCGCGGGAGACGCCACGGGCATCGTCCGCTTCCAGACCTGGGAGCGGCAGCGGGGCCACTTCGCCCTCGACGCCCAGTACGGCTACCGCACCGACACCGGTCTGAACGTCTCCGAGACCACGGCCACCCCCGACGGCCGCCTCCTCGTCCTGGAACGCGGCTTCACCGCGGGCGTCGGCAACACGGTCCGGCTTTACCTGGCCGACCTGCGCCGTGCCACGGACACGTCCGGCATCGACAACCTGACCGGCCGGAGCGGCGTACGCCTCGTCCGCAAGACCCTGCTCGCCGACCTCGTGAACTGTCCTTCACTCGGCGCCCAGGCCAAGCAGCCCCAGCCCAACCCGCTCCTCGACAACATCGAGGGCCTCGCCGTCACGGGCGGCCGCCACGGCCGGCTGAACCTGCTTCTGGTCAGCGACGACAACCAGAACCCGGTCCAGATCACCCGCTTCTACTCGCTCCGGGTCCGCCTCTGATCCCTCCGGGTCCGCCTCCGACGGCTGCCCAGAGCGTGCCCCGAGCGTGCCCCGAACGCGGCCCCGATTGTTGCGGAGGGATGAAATCCCCTCCCGTCCGCGTTGGTGCCTTCCGGACGATCGGATCGACTGGACGGATGGAAGGCACTCGTGGCGACACAGCGGGGATGGGCACGACGGCTGGCCGGGTACGCCTGGCGGTACCCGAAGGACGTCGTGCTCGCGTTGGGCTCCTCGCTCGGGGGCATGGCCGTCATGGCGCTGGTCCCGCTGGTCACCAAGGTGATCATCGACGACGTCGTGGGGGACCACACCCGGGACATGGCCCCCTGGGCCGCCATGCTCATCGGAGCCGGAGTCGTCGTCTACGTCCTCACCTACATCCGCCGCTACTACGGCGGCCGCCTCGCGCTCGACGTCCAGCACGACCTGCGCACGGACATGTACGAGACGATCACCCGGCTCGACGGCCGGCGCCAGGACGAGCTGTCGACCGGCCAGGTGGTGGGCCGCGCGACCAGCGACCTCCAGCTCATCCAGGGCCTGCTGTTCATGCTCCCGATGACGGTCGGGAACGTACTGCTCTTCCTGATCTCCCTAGTGATCATGGCCTGGCTGTCGCTGCCGCTCACGCTGGTGGCCCTCGCCGTCGCCCCGGCCCTGTGGGTCATCGCCAAGCGCAGCCGCTCCAAGCTCCACCCCGCCACCTGGTACGCCCAGGCACAGGCGGCAGCCGTGGCCGGTGTCGTGGACGGCGCGGTCAGCGGCGTACGCGTGGTCAAGGGCTTCGGCCAGGAGGACCAGGAGACCGGCAAGCTCCGCGAGATCGGCCGCAAGCTCTTCGCGGGCCGGCTGCGCACGATCCGGCTGAACTCCAAGTACACCCCGGCGCTCCAGGCGGTCCCGGCCCTCGGCCAGGTCGCCATGCTGGCCCTCGGCGGCTGGCTGGCGGTCAAGGGCCAGATCACCCTCGGCACCTTCGTGGCCTTCTCCGCCTACCTCGCCCAGCTCGTCGGTCCCGTCCGGATGCTCGCGATGGTCCTCACGGTCGGCCAGCAGGCCAGGGCCGGCGCCGAACGCGTCCTGGAGCTGATCGACACCCGGCCGTCGATCAAGGACGGCGCGAAGCCGCTGCCCGCCGACGCCCCCGCGACCGTCGAGTTCGACGACGTGTCCTTCGCCTACGACGACAGCCGCCCGGTCCTGGACGGCCTCTCGTTCGAGATCCGCGCCGGCGAGACCCTCGCGGTGGTCGGTTCCTCCGGTTCCGGCAAGTCCACGGTCTCCCTCCTGCTGCCCCGCTTCTACGACGTCACCAGGGGCGCGGTCCTCGTCGGCGGCCACGACGTGCGCGAGCTGACCCTCGACTCGCTGCGGGCCGCGATCGGCCTCGTCCCCGAGGACTCCTTCCTCTTCTCCGACACCGTCCGCGCCAACATCGCGTACGGCCGCCCCGAGGCCACCCAGGAGGAGATCGAGAAGGCGGCCCGGGCCGCCCAGGCGGACCGTTTCATCGCCGCCCTGCCCGAGGGCTACGACACCAAGGTCGGCGAGCACGGCCTGACCCTCTCCGGCGGCCAGCGCCAGCGCGTGGCCCTGGCCCGCGCGATCCTCACCGACCCCCGCCTGCTGGTCCTGGACGACGCCACCTCGGCCGTGGACGCCCGCGTGGAACACGAGATCCACGAGGCCCTCAAGCAGGTCATGGCCGACCGCACCACACTCCTCATCGCCCACCGCCGCTCCACCCTGAACCTCGCCGACCGCATCGCGGTCCTCGACGAGGGCCGCCTCGCCGACATCGGCACGCACCGCGAGCTGACCGAACGCTCACCGCTCTACCGGCGCCTGCTCACCGACCCGGACGAGCTGGGCGGTGTCTCGCCCGGTCACGCCCGGCCGGCCTGTCCGCAGGAGGACACCTCCGTACGGGACGAGCTGGACGCGGAGTTCGACGCCGAGCGGGGCGTCACCCCGCACCTGTGGACGGGCGACCGCGAACCCAAGGACACCGCCCTCGACGGATCGCCCGCGACCCCCGAACTCCTCGCCCAGGTCGACGCGTTGCCCCCGGCCACCGACATTCCCGAGATCGACGAGGCACGCGCGGTCACGCCGGAGGAGTCGTACGGGCTGAGGCGTCTGCTGCGGGGCTTCGGGCTTCCGCTGCTCGTCAGCCTCGGCCTGGTCGCCGTGGACGCGGGCATGGGTCTGCTCCTGCCGGTCCTGATCCGGTACGGCATCGACCAGGGCGTCTCCGAGGTCGCCCTCGGCGCCGTCTGGGCCGCGTCCGCCCTCGCCCTGGTGACCGTCGTCGTCCAGTGGGTGGCGCAGACCGGCGAGATCCGCATGACAGGACGCACCGGCGAACGCGTCCTGTACTCACTCCGCCTGAAGATCTTCGCCCAGCTCCAGCGCCTCGGACTGGACTACTACGAAAGGGAGTTGACCGGCCGGATCATGACCCGGATGACGACGGACGTGGACGCGCTGTCCACGTTCCTCCAGACGGGCCTGGTCACCGCGTTCGTCTCGGTCGTCACCTTCTTCGGCATCATGGTCGCCCTGCTGGTGATCGACGTGGGTCTGGCAGTGGTCGTCTTCCTGACGCTGCCGCCGCTGATCATCGGCACGTTCTTCTTCCGCAGGGCCAGCGTGAAGGCGTACGAACTCGCCCGTGAGCGCGTCTCCGTGGTGAACGCGGACCTCCAGGAGTCGGTGTCCGGGCTGCGGATCCTCCAGGCGTTCCGCCGCGAGGGCGCGGGCGGCAGGCGGTTCGCGGAGGGCAGCGACAGCTACCGCCAGGCCCGTATCCGCGGCCAGTGGCTGATCTCCATCTACTTCCCGTTCGTGCAGCTGCTGTCGTCGGTCGCGGCGGCAGCGGTCCTGATCGTGGGCGCGGGCCGGGTCGACGCGGGCACCCTCACCACGGGTGCGCTGGTGGCGTACCTCCTCTACATCGACCTGTTCTTCGCCCCCGTGCAGCAGCTCTCGCAGGTCTTCGACGGATACCAGCAGGCGACGGTCTCGCTCGGCCGGATCCAGGAGCTGCTCCAGGAGCCGACGTCGACGAAGGCCGCCGACGAGCCGCTCGAAGTCCTGTCCCTGCGGGGCGAGATCGCCTTCGAGGACGTGGACTTCGCGTACGGCTCCGCCGACGAAGCAGAAGAGGCCCTCAGCGACGTCTCGCTGAGCATCCCGGCCGGGCAGACCGTCGCGTTCGTCGGCGAGACGGGCGCCGGGAAGTCGACCCTCGTCAAGCTCGTGGCCCGCTTCTACGACCCGACCGGCGGCCGGGTCACGGTCGACGGCACCGATCTGCGCTCCCTCGACATCACGTCGTACCGCCACCGTCTGGGCGTCGTCCCGCAGGAGGCGTACCTGTTCCTGGGTACGGTCCGGGACGCCATCGCGTACGGGCGTCCGGACGCGAGCGACGCCGAGGTGGAGGCGGCGGCCCGTACGGTCGGCGCCCACGACATGATCGCCACGCTGGACGGCGGGTACCTCCACGAGGTCGCCGAGCGCGGCCGCAACCTCTCCGCCGGGCAACGGCAGCTGATCGCGCTGGCCCGCGCGGAACTCGTAGACCCCGACATCCTGCTCCTCGACGAGGCCACCGCCGCCCTCGACCTGGCCACGGAGGCCCAGGTCAACCAGGCCACCGACCGCATCGCGGGCCGCCGCACCACGCTGGTGGTCGCCCACCGCCTGACCACGGCCGCCCGCGCGGACCGCGTCGTGGTCATGGCCGACGGCCGCGTCGCGGAGGACGGCACGCACGACGAACTGCTCGCCCGGGGCGGCCGCTACGCGGAGCTGTGGCGGACGTTCGTGGGGGAGCCCGACCAGGACGAGGCCGCGACCGTCAGTACGTCGAAGTGACGTAGGAGCCCTTCCGCTCTCCCTCTCCGCGGGCGCGGAAGGGCTCCGTCGGCCGGACGATGCAACCATCCGCCGTACGTCATGCGTCCGTACATCAGTACGCCGATTGCTGCGGGCCGTGGAAGGGACACCAGTGGACATGGGCGTGATACGCCGACGTCTGGCGCTGGGCACCGCCCTGCTGACCGCGTCCGGGTTGCTGGCGCTCGCGGGCCCCGGCGTGGGCGAGGCGTCGGCGGCGAGCCCGTGCCCCGGGCGGAAGGTGCGCACGGTGACCTTCTCCACCGGGTACGTGCAGGTCTACAAGAAGCGCGGCTACGTCTGCGCGGTGACCCGTCCCAAGAAGGTGGGCGCCCGCAAGTACATGATGGTGAGCGTGCGGGCGTGGGGGAACCAGGCGGTCCCCAACGACGGGATGTTCAAGAGGTACGCGGGCCCGGTGAAGGTGCACGCCGGCAACCGCTGCGTGTGGATCAAGGGCGCCGTCGGCTCGGGCTCGGTGAGCACGGGCTGGATTCTCTGCTGACCGGATTCTCCGCCGAGCGGACTCTCCCGGCCGAGTTGCGCGATCTTCGTACCATCCTGTCCGTAATGCACCCAACATCCCCTGGTGCGACAGCAGTTGCTCCGCTAGGTTCCGGCGGACATCTGCGTATTCAGGGGAGAACGCATGCGCAAGACGCTCAGATGGCTGTTGTCGCTCGTGGTGCTGATAGGCACCGTGAGCACGGCCGGGGCGGCCACCGCCGCCCAGCCGGACGCCACCGGCACGAATGTCGTCAACGACGACGCCGCGGACATCAAGGACCGGCTCCTCGCGATCCCGGGCATGAGCCTGATCGAGGAGAAGCCCTACACGGGCTACCGCTTCTTCGTCCTCAGCTACACCCAGCCCGTCGACCACCGGAAGCCGTCCAAGGGCACCTTCCAGCAGCGGATCACCGTGCTGCACAAGGACACGGCCCGCCCGACGGTCTTCTTCACCGGCGGCTACAACGTCAACACGGCCCCGCGCCGCAGCGAGCCGACCCAGATCGTGGACGGCAACCAGATCTCGATGGAGTACCGCTTCTTCACTCCGTCCCGGCCCGCGCCGGCCGACTGGACCAAGCTGGACATCTGGCAGGCCGCCAGCGACCAGCACCGCATCTTCAAGGCACTCAAGCCGATCTACGACAAGAAGTGGATCTCCACCGGCGGCTCGAAGGGCGGCATGACCGCCACCTACTTCGAGCGCTTCTACCCGCGTGACATGGACGGCGTCGTCGCGTACGTCGCCCCCAACGACGTGGTGAACAAGGAGGACTCGGCGTACGACCGGTTCTTCGCGAAGGTCGGCACCAAGGAGTGCCGCACCCGGCTGAACGCGGTGCAGCGCGAGGCACTCGTCCGCCGTACGGCACTGGAGAAGAAGTACAAGGAGGTGGCCGCCGCCGAGGGCTACACCTTCAACACCGTCGGCAGCCTGGACAAGGCGTACGAGGCGGTCGTCCTCGACTACGTGTGGGGCTTCTGGCAGTACAGCACCCTCGCCGACTGCGAGTCGATCCCGGCGGACGCGAAGAACGCGACCGACGAGGAGATCTGGACGTCGGTCGACACGATCTCCGGCTTCTCCTTCTACACGGACCAGGGCCTGGAGCCGTACACGCCGTACTTCTACCAGGCGGCCACGCAGCTCGGCGCGCCGGACATCAACTTCCCGCACATCGAGAAGAAGTACATCCGCTACGGATACCAGCCGCCGCGGAACTTCGTCCCGCGCGAGATCCCCACGAAGTTCCAGCCCAAGGCGATGCACGACGTCGACTCGTGGGTCAAGCGCAACGCGAACCAGATGCTGTTCGTGTACGGCCAGAACGACCCGTGGGGCTCCGAGCCGTTCCACGTCGGCAAGGGCGCGCGTGACTCGTACGTCTTCACGGCCCCCGGCATGAACCACGGCGCCAACGTCGCGGGCCTCGTTCCCGACCAGAAGGCCCTCGCCACGGCCCGGATCCTGGAGTGGGCGGGCGTCGCCTCCGCCGCGGTCCAGGCGAACCCGGACAAGGCGAAGCCGCTGGCCAAGTACGACTCGAAGCTCGACAAGCGCAAGGTGGAGCGCCAGCTGAGGCCGTAACCGGCCGACGCCGCAGTCACCTTGCCGCGCCCGTTCGGTGGAGTCCCCGGGGAAACCCCCGGGGCTACACCGGGCGGGCGCAGCCCACCGGCTTCGGCCCGCCCAGCTGGACGTACAACGCCGTCGAGGGCGGGCAGCCGGTGCGCTTCTCCACCGCCGCGGTCACCTTGAACTCCGGCGCCTTCTTGCCCGTGCTGTCGCACGACGTCTCACGGACCTCGCCCTCGCCCGCGCTGTAGACACAGTCGCCCACGATGGTGCGGGGGCCTCCGCCGCCGCCCGGGTCGCCCGGATGCGGGGCCTCCAGATTGCGCATACAGGCGTAGCCCTGCGGGACCGCGCCGTCGCCGTCCTCGTCGGCCGAGGGCTTCTGCTCGCTGATGTGCAGCACGAAGTCCGTGGTGGCGGGGCAGGGCGGCCCCTCGCCGACCTTCCCCTCGTGCCGCGCGACGACCCGTGCCGCCGCCTTCTCACTGGTGCACGGCACCTCGGTGAACGACTCGCGCCCGAACGAACTGCACTCGTCGATCGCGAGGAACACCACCCCGTATCCCGAGGCCCGCGTCGGAGCCGGAGTCGTCGCGTCCAGCCTGCGCTCCTCGGTCCCGGACGACTGCTGGCATCCCGTGAGCGCCGCCGCCACCAGCATCAGCAGCCCGCACACCATCCCCGTACGACGTGCTCCCACGCCCCGTCCATCGCGCATGGCACTCCCCCCGATCCCCCCGCCCAGCGTGACCCGTCGCGGCGGGCCCCGCCAGGCGTACGGGGTGCTTTGCGTCAGTTGGGGGCGGTGCGCCGGGTGTGCGGCGTAGGTCCCGTACGCCAGGCCCAGTAGGCAGGGCCCGATGCGTCGGGGCTAGTACCTCAGTCCGTGCCCGACGGGGTACAGCACCTCCGTCGGCTTGTCGGCCTTCTGTACCGGCACCGGCAGCTCGCCCACCGGGTCGGCACGTCCCGCGAGCACGCGCACGGCGGCGCGCAGCTCGACGTCCGTCCAGGAGTAAGCCGCCAAGTAGGCCTTGACATCGGGCAGTTGGGCAACGTCGTACGGATTGCGGATGGCGAGCGCGACTACCGGCCGACCCGTGGCGAGCAGCTGGTTCACGAGCGTCCGCTGACTGGAGGCGGCCGTGACGTTGTACGTCCCCACGAGCACCGCGTCCACGCCCTGGGCCGCCGCGACGGCTTTCGCGATGGTCGCGTCGGTGGGCGCAGTGCCCGTGGAGAGAACGGTCGCCGTGAAGCCCAGCTCGGTCAGCGCGGCGCCGAGCACGGTCGTGGGCGGCCCGGTGGTCCCGGACGGCGAGGCGGGGTCGGCCCCGACGACGAGAACGTTCCGATGCGTACGACGAGAAAGCGGCAGCAGACCACCGGAGTTGACGAGAAGAGTCGTGGTCCGCTCGGCGATGCGATCGGCGGCCTTCAGATGCGACGAGATCCCGACGACCCGGTCCACCCCGCGCCCCGTGACGTATGGATCCTTGAGCAGCCCCAGCTTGGCCTTCAGCCGCAGCACGCGCAGGATCGATTCGTCGAGGCGCGCCTCCGTCAGCTCGCCGCCGCGAACGGCCTGGAGGACCGCGTTCCAGGCGACGTCCAGCTTCGGCGGGTTGAGGAGCTGGTCGACACCGGCCTTCAGGGCGAGCACGGGCACCCGGTCGTCCCCGTACTTGGTCCGTACGCCCTCCATGCCCAGCGAGTCCGTCACCACGACCCCGTCGTAGCCGAGCCGCTCGCGCAGGATGCCGGTGAGGATGGGCCGGGAGAGGGTCGCCGGGTCGCCGGACGGATCGAGCGCCGGAACCATGATGTGCGCGGTCATGATCGAGTCGATCCCGGCCGCGATGGCGGCGCGGAACGGCGGCGCGTCCAGCTCGGCCCACTGCGCCTCGGTGTGCTCGATGACCGGGAAACCGTAGTGGCTGTCGGTCTCGGTGTCCCCGTGCCCCGGGAAGTGCTTGGACGTGGCCGCGACCCCGGCGCTCTGATACCCCTTCACCTGCGCGGCGACCATCCCCGCCACCGCCTGGGGATCGGCACCGAAGGACCGTACGCCGATGACCGGGTTGGCCGGGTTGACGTTCACGTCGGCGACCGGCGCGTAGTCCTGCCGGACGCCCATCGCGCGCAGTTCGGCGCCGCCGATCCGCCCCGCCGTACGGGCGTCCGTGCGCGAGCCGCCGGCCCCGAGGGCCATCGCACCCGGGAAGAGCGTCGCGGGCTTGCCCACCCGGGCGACGATGCCGTGCTCCTGGTCGGTGGAGATGAGCACGGGCAGCCCGCGGGGCTGTGCCAGCGAGGCCTTCTGGATGCCGTTGCTCAGGTCCGCGATCTGGTGCGGGTCACGGGTGTTGTGCGCCCACCCGAAGTAGATGATCCCGCCGACCCGGTACTTCGCGAGCAGCTCGGCGGCATCCCGTACGCCGATCTCCTTGAGGTTGGCATCGATGTCGGCCTGGTCGGGCGCGGTCGCCGAGTGCCCGTACACCCGCATCACGAAGAGCTGCCCGACCTTCTCTTCGAGCGTCATACGGGAGATCAGGGCCCGGAGCCTCTTGTCGTCGTGCCTGCCGGTGTCGTCGTCCTCGGCCAGCGCCGGACCGCCGCCGACGGCGACAACCGCCGCCGCGCCCGCGGTCGCCGCGAGCAGCGTACGTCTGGAGGTGTGCACGTGCGCTCCTTCCGGAGAGGGCCCGAAGGACCCGTGGAGGGGCGAGTATGAAGGAAACTTCCAAGGAGTCACGGATATCCGGGAAATTTCTGCCAGTCAATAGCGCGGACAGCCGACACGGCGGATACACCCCGCTTGAGCCGTTCCGGCGGGGCCTCCCGGGGCCCTGCCTCTGGGGGAGCGGCCAGGGGAGGAATCACCACTCGCCGGCGTACGGACTGCCTGACACAAGAGGGGCCGCCATCGGCGCTGTTGGAGGGGGGGCGCGCCGATGACGGCGTGCTGCCGGCCGCAGGCGGCGGAGAGGGTAAGTCAGCGTTCGCAGCCAGCAGCGAGGCCGACACCGCACTGCGGTGACTCATCCGGCAGCATGCGAGTTGGACGGCGGGTGGCGAGGATGGGTTCCCCTTATTCCACCGATTCCCGGAAATTGGTACGGGCGGGCACGGGAGTGAACAACGGGGTTGGTGTGGTGCTGTTTTGGGCCGCTCGATTGCGTCCTGGCACCGATGCCGTTGTCACGCCACCGGGGTCGCGACGCGAGGCTCCCGCGCGCTGAGATCCCGGTACAGCACGGCGACCACCGAGCACACGAACGGCAGGACCACCAGCGGCAGCAGAAGCAGGGCCACCGCCGTCGGGGTGATCAGCACCAGCACCCCGGTGATGTACGGGTTGTCGTCGCTCAGCCACAGCATGCCGAGGCCCATCACATGCGCGACGGGACCCGCCGCGTACCGCAGAACCACGAACGCGAGCACGACGGCGGCCATGAGCAACAGCCCGATGCCGTACGTCTTCCAGGGCGCGCTCTTCGTCAGCGCCCAGGCACGTCGGACCGCCGCCTTGGACGAGGAGTTCTCGGTCACCAGCGCGGCGGTGGCCACGCAGTGGCGGAAGTACACGAGCACGGCGAGCGCCGCGATGGTGATCGGCAGGACGCCACCCACGAGCCGGTACTGCCAGGTCGCGGTCTCACCCACCAGCGTCCGCTCGACGCCCGGCACTTCCCCCGAGTCCGCGACGACCGAGGTCATGAGCGCCAGCAGTCCCACCGCTCCGACGCGCAGCCAGACCCGCCACTGCACCCAGTAGGCGACCCCGAGGTGCGGACGCATACGCGCCCACAACACACGGACAGTCAGGGTCTGTTGACCCTCCTCCGAGGTGTGCTCGAAGGCCACGGTGTACGCGGTCTGCAACACGGCGACGACGGCCGCGGCGAGGGCGAGCAGCAGCACGGTGACGCCCGCGCCGACCCGTTGCAGGGTCTCCATCGTCCCGTCGATGTACGCCGCGATGGGGTCCTCGTAGGCGACATCCTGGTCCGCACTCCTCCGCACATCCTCGAACGTCCCCCACGACAGGAGGAACCCGGCCCCCACGACGGCGCTCCCCGCGAGGGTGGTGAGCCCGGTGACGAGGAGCGTGAGCCGGTAGAGGGGCCGCCAGGTGAGACGGAGATTGCGGAGGGCTTCGCGGGCAAGCATCAGGGCTGCGGGCTGTTCCTTACCTCGGCTACGAAGGCGTCCCAGGCGGCGGGGGAGACGTGAAGGGAGGGGCGTGCGATGTCTTTGGAGTCACGGATGTGGATGGCGGAGGTGGTGGCCACCTCGACGCAATCACCGCCACTGGAGTCGCTGTAGCTGCTCTTGCGCCAAGTGAAGGCCGCTTCGACGCAATCGCCGCCACCCGAGTCGCTGTAGCTGCTCTTGAACCAATTCAGCTCGCTCATAGCTCACCCGCCAACTGCCCGATCAGGTCTACGGATTCCTCCGGCCGGAGGGCCTGTCGACTGATCATCGCATAGCGCCGGGCGAGTAGCCCTGACTCGTCTGCCTTGGAGATAAGGAGGCTTTTGCCGAGGGCTTCCGTGTACACCAGCGTGGCCTGCTCGGATGTCTCGATCAGCTTCATCGCACCGCGAAGGCCCGCGTGTGCGCCTTGGCTGGCAGGCATGACCTGGATGTCGAGGTTGGGCCGCTCGGCCTGCTCCACAAGGTGCGTGTACTGGGCGCGCATCACGTCGCGGTCGCCGATCTGCCGCCGCAACGCCGACTCATCGAGGATGACATTGACAACGCACACCGGCTTACGGTCGAACAGCGCCTTGCGTTCCATTCGTGCGAGCGTGAGCTGAGCCATCTCCTCCTCGTCCAGAGGCGGGAAGTCGCAGCTCAGCAGAGCCCGTGTGTACGCCTCGGTCTGCAGTAGCCCTTCGATCAGTTGATTGCAGTACGAGGACACACTCAGCGCATCCTGCTCCAGTTGCACGAACCCCTGGAAGTACTCCGGATAGCGCTCCAGCCGCAAATACTTGGCCGCTGCCGCGATCACCCCACCCGCCTCCAGCGCCTTCTCCGCAGCCTCGATGAACTCATCGGTCGCCGGCTTGGCGCACGTCTCGACGGCGCTCACCGCGGCCCCCGTATAAGCCATCCGTTCGCCCAACTCGGTCTGCGACAACCCCGCCTTCGTGCGCAGCATCCGCAGTACCTCCGCGAAATACTGCGCGGCAGGTGACGACGAATTCTTCTTGGGTTGCGCCATCGCGAACCTCCCCCTTCACACGGCCACCGTGCTCAACACATCTCAACGCCAATCAACGCCCGCCCGCGCGGAGTTACCTCCCGCAGGCGTCGACGCTCGGTCACTGGTGACGGTAGCCATCAGGGCCGACAGTGTTCTTGTGAACACAGAAAGTGACGGAGTAAACCTCCGAGACTTCCGAGACGTCCGCGACCTCCGAGTCCGGACATGGCGGCGCAGGCTCACGCCGGAGACCCGCTCCGTGCCGGAGGCCCGCCGTGGGGCCAGGTCCGTACTCACGGAATGGCGGATCCCGGCAGACGTGGCGGAGGCGATCGAACTGATCGTGTCGGAGCTGTCGACGAACGCGGTACGCCACGCCCGCGTACCCGACCGCTTCTTCGAGGTGGCGCTCACCTACGACGGCCAGAAGGCGGTCGAGGTGGAGGTCTCCGACGCGTCGCCCCGCCTCCCGGAACCCCAAGTGCCGCCTCTGGACGCGGAGTCGGGCCGAGGCCTGCCCCTCGTGGCGGCACTGGCGGAGAGCTGGGAAATCAGAAACCGAGTGATCGGCAAGGCGGTATGGGCGAGGGTGCTCACGCGGTAGGCACGCCTAGGGGCGCCCCGGCGTGCCGGTCGACGCGGCGCCGCCCTACGCCGACTCGTTCAGCAACCGCGACAGATGCTCCCGCCCCGCTCCCAGCAACCCCTCCAGCGGGGCCGCGGCCTCGTACCACCGCTTCTCGTACTCCCAGCACAGCCAGCCGTCCCAGCCCTCGCGGGAGAGGAGCTCTACGCACTCGGTGAGGGGGAGGACGCCCGTACCGAGCGGCAGTGGGGTGGTGTCGTCGGCGGAGGCGATGTCCTTGACCTGGATGTAGCCGAGGTGGGGGGAGAGCGCGGCGAAGGTGGACGGGGGCTGTTCGCCGCCGAGCCAGGTGTGCATGACGTCCCACAGGGCGCCGGCCTGGCGGTGGCCGACCAGGCCGAGGATGCGGATCGCGTCGGCGCCCGTGCGGTGCGAGTCGTGGGTCTCCAGAAGGATGCGTACGCCCAGGTCGGCGGCGTACTCGGCGGCCGTGCCCAGGCGCCGGGCGGCCGTGGCGTCGGTCTCCTCGGGGCTCTGGTCGGGGCTGCCGCCGGGGAAGACGCGAATGTAGGGCGCGCCGAGGTCCCGGGCCAGTTCGAGGAGGCCGCGGATCTCGGCGATCACGGGGCCGTCGTCGCCCGGCGCCGCGACGCGCGCGTACCCGGCGAGGCCGAGGATCTCGATGCCCGCGGCCTTGAACTCGGCCGCCACGTCGGCCCGTTCGGCTAGGTCGATGCCGGGGTGGACCGGCTCCTCGGGATGCGCGCGCAGCTCGACGCCGTGATAGCCGTGCGTGGCGGCGAGCCGCACCACGTCGCTGATCGGGAGTCCGGGAACGCCGAGGGTGGAGAAGGCCAGCTTCATGAGTCGGACAGTACCCGCCACCCGCCTTCTGTCACTCCTGCTTGCCGCACGGGTCCGGCGGAACAGCTGGAGCGGGCGATGGAGGGGTGGTGATGGAGAGGCGGGGTGTCCGCGGGAACCCGGCGGACACCCCGCCCCCCTGCCCCTGTTCTGCCCCTGCTCAGCCCGCGCCGTGCAGGTCCAGGCGCCAGTCCTGGCCGTTGAGGTCGGTGCCGAAGGAGCGGTGGGGTTTCTCGTCGACGAGGACGAAGCCGTGGCGCTTATAGATGCGGCGGGCGGAGGAGAGGACGTCGTTCGTCCACAGGACCATCTCCCGGTAGCCGACACCGCGTGCGAACTCGACGCAGGCGCCCACCAGCTGATCGCCGATGCCGAGGCCGCGCGCGTCCGGCCGAAGGGGTCGTGTCGGGGTTTCCGATCGCAGCACGACCTCTGATGGGCAACCAATAGGTGCTGGATGACACAGCTGCGATCGGATGCCCCGTCGCGGCCCCGACCCGACACCACACGGCTGGCGCGTCTTTAGGGGCGCGAGGAACTGCGCGACCGGCCACACACCACCCGCAGACAACACACAACCCCCACCCCCCTCCATCACGATCCGGTCTCAGGGGCTTGTTAACTTCCATGTAATCGATTCCAATCCTCCCTGTAGGCGCATGTAATCGATTCCACAAGGAGGTGGAGCGTCGATGGCGAGCATCAAGGACGTCGCCGCCGAGGCACGCGTATCCGTCGCCACGGTCTCGCGCGTCCTGAACGACCACCCCTCGGTCAGCCCAGCGGCACGCGCCCAGGTGCTGGCAGCCGTCGAGACGCTGGGCTACCGCCCGAACGCCGTCGCCCGCTCCCTGCGCACAGACCAGACCCGCACCCTCGGCCTGGTCATCAGTGACGTGCTCAACCCGTACTTCACCGAACTGGCCCGCTCCGTCGAGGAGGAGGCCCGCGCCCTCGGCTACAGCGTGATCATCGGAAACGCCGACGAGCGGCCCGAGCTGCAGGACCACCACGTCCGTACGCTCCTGGACCGCCGTATCGACGGCCTCCTCGTCTCCCCCACGGACGGCGGCTCCCCGCTGATGCTGGACGCCGCTCGCACGGGCACCCCGATGGTCTTCGTGGACCGCTGGATCCCGGGCATGGACGTGCCCGTCGTCCGCGCGGACGGCCGCACCGCCATCCACGACCTGGTCACCCACCTCCACACCCTCGGCCACCGCAGGCTCGCCATCATCGCGGGCCCCGCGGCCACCACGACCGGCAGCGAGCGCGTCGACGCCTTCCGGGAGGCCCTCCAGGAGTACGGGCTCCCGCTGCCCGACGCCTACACAGGGCAGGGCGACTTCCAGGCGGCCAGCGGTCGCCGGGTCACCGAGGAGTTCCTCGACCTCCCCGAACCGCCCGAGGTCGTCTTCGCGGCCGACAACCTGATGGCCCTGGGCGCCCTGGACGCCATCCGCGCGCGCGGGATGCGGGTTCCCGACGACATCGCGCTCGCGGCGTTCGACGACATCGCCTGGTTCGTGCACACCGATCCGCCGATCACGGCGATCGCCCAGCCCACCCCCGAGCTGGGCCGCGCCGCCGTACGCGCCCTCGTCGACCGCATCGAGGGCCGGCCCCCGAAGTCCGTCACCCTCCCCGCCCGTCTCGTCGTCCGCCGCTCGTGCGGCGAATCCCGCGGCGAGGCGCCCGGCGAGCCCCCGTACCCGCACTCGTCCCCGCAAAGGAGCAACACGTGAGCAGTCCCGACGAGTTGCTGCGTATCGAAGGCATACGCAAGACCTTCCCCGGTGTGGTCGCGCTCGACAGCGTCGACTTCGATCTGCGCCGCGGCGAGGTGCACGTGCTGCTCGGTGAGAACGGCGCCGGCAAGAGCACGCTCATCAAGATGCTGTCCGGCGCCTACCGGCCCGACGCCGGGAAGATCGTGGTCGACGGCAAGAAGGTCCGTATCCATGGTGCGCAGGACGCCGAGCGCCTCGGGATCGCGACCATCTACCAGGAGTTCAACCTGGTCCCCGATCTGACGGTCGCCGAGAACATCTTCCTGGGCCGCCAGCCGCGTCGCTTCGGGCTGATCGACCGGAAGACGATGGAGGCCGACGCCGCCGAGCTGCTTGAGCGGGTCGGGGTGAACGTGTCCCCGCGCGCGCGGGTGCGTGAACTCGGTATCGCACGTCTCCAGATGGTCGAGATCGCCAAGGCGCTGAGCCTGGACGCCCGCGTCCTGATCATGGACGAGCCGACCGCGGTGCTCACCTCCGGAGAGGTCGAGAAACTCTTCCGGATCGTGCGGCAGCTGCGCGAGGACGGCGTCGGCGTCGTCTTCATCACGCACCACCTGGAGGAGATCGCCGCCCTGGGAGACCGGGTCACGGTCCTCCGGGACGGCAGGAGCGTCGGCCAGGTGCCCGCCAGCACGCCCGAGGACGACCTCGTACGCATGATGGTGGGCCGCTCCATCGAGTTGCAGTATCCGCGCGAACGGGCCGACACCGGGACCGCGTTGCTCACCGTGGAGGGGCTCACCAGGGACGGTGTGTTCCACGACGTGGGTTTCGAGGTGCGGGCGGGTGAGGTCGTCGGCATCGCGGGGCTCGTCGGAGCGGGACGTACCGAGGTCGTACGGGCCGTCTTCGGAGCGGATCCCTACGACAAGGGGTCGGTGGCCGTAGCCGGCGAGCGGCTGCCGCGCCACGACGTGAGCGCGGCCATGACCGCCGGCATCGGGCTCGTCCCCGAGGACCGCAAGGGTCAGGGGCTGCTGCTCGACGCCTCCGTCGAGGAGAACCTCGGGCTGGTCACTCTGCGGGCGGCGACCCGCGGAGGGCTCGTCGACCTCAAGGGGCAGCGGACGGCCGCCGCGAGGATCGCCGAGCAGCTCGGCGTACGGATGGCCGGGCTCGGCCAGCACGTGCGGACGCTCTCCGGCGGCAACCAGCAGAAGGTCGTCATCGGCAAGTGGCTGCTCGCCGACACCAAGGTGCTGATCCTCGACGAGCCGACGCGCGGTATCGACGTCGGCGCCAAGGTCGAGATCTACCAGCTGATCAACGAACTCACCGCCGCCGGCCATGCCGTCCTGATGATCTCCAGCGATCTGCCCGAGGTGCTCGGCATGAGCGACCGGGTGCTGGTGATGGCCCAGGGGCGGATCGCCGGCGAACTCACCGCCGACGAGGCGACCCAGGACTCCGTGATGGCACTCGCCGTCAGCTCGCCGACGACACCCACGACTCCCACTACGACCGTTACCACCGACTCCGTTACCGCTGTGGAGGGCCCCGATGGCCACTGACACGCTCAAGAGCACACCGGGCGCGAGTGGCGCCTCGGGCGGCCTGCGCCGGCTCCTGCTCGACAACGGCGCGCTCACCGCGCTCATCATTCTCGTCATCGCGATGTCGGCCCTGTCCGGCGACTTCCTGACGACGGACAACCTGCTGAACATCGGCGTCCAGGCGGCCGTGACGGCCATCCTCGCCTTCGGTGTGACCTTCGTGATCGTCTCGGCGGGCATCGACCTGTCGGTCGGTTCCGTCGCGGCCCTGTCCGCCACCGTCCTTGCCTGGTCGGCGACTTCGGAGGGCGTACCGGTCTGGATCGCGGTGATCCTCGCGATCGCCACCGGCATAGCCTGCGGCCTGGTCAACGGCGTCCTGATCTCGTACGGGAAGCTGCCGCCGTTCATCGCGACGCTCGCCATGCTGTCGGTGGGCCGCGGTCTGTCGCTGGTGATCTCGCAGGGCAGCCCGATCGCGTTCCCCGAGTCCGTCTCGCACCTCGGCGACACGCTCGGCGGCTGGCTGCCGGTGCCGGTCCTCGTGATGATCGTCATGGGGCTGATCACGGCCCTGATCCTGGGGCGTACGTACATCGGGCGTTCCATGTACGCGATCGGCGGCAACGAGGAGGCGGCCCGCCTCTCCGGTCTGCGGGTGAAGAAGCAGAAGCTCGTCATCTACGCGCTGTCCGGCCTCTTCGCGGCCGCCGCGGGCATCGTGCTCGCGTCCCGGCTGTCCTCCGCGCAGCCGCAGGCCGCGCAGGGCTACGAGCTGGACGCGATCGCCGCGGTCGTCATCGGCGGCGCCTCCCTCGCGGGCGGTACGGGCAAGGCGTCCGGGACGCTGATCGGCGCGCTGATCCTCGCGGTGCTGCGCAACGGCCTCAACCTCCTCTCCGTGTCGGCGTTCTGGCAGCAGGTCGTCATCGGTGTGGTCATCGCGCTGGCGGTGCTCCTCGACACCGTGCGGCGCAAGGCCGGGGCGACTCCGGTCACCGCCGGTGCCGGGGGCTCGTCGGGGCTCAAGGGGCCACAGGCCGTCAAGTACGGGCTCGCCGTGGTCCTCGTGGCGGCGATCGTGGGCGGGCTGTCCCTGTTCAACAACGGCTCGTCCTCGTCGAACCCGAAGGTCGGCCTGTCCCTCTCCACGCTGAACAACCCCTTCTTCGTACAGATCAAGGAGGGTGCGCAGGCGGAGGCGAAGAAGCTCGGCGCGGACCTGACCGTCACGGACGCGCAGAACGACGCCTCGCAGCAGGCCAACCAGCTGCAGAACTTCACCAGCGAGGGCGTCGACTCGATCATCGTCAACCCGGTGGACTCGGACGCGGCGGGCCCGTCGGTGCGCTCCGCGAACAAGGCCGACATCCCCGTCGTCGGCGTCGACCGTGGCGTCAACAAGGCGGAGACGGCCGCGCTCGTGGCCTCCGACAACGTCGAGGGCGGCAAGCTGGGCGCCAAGGCGCTCGCCGAGAAGCTGGGCGGCAAGGGCAAGATCGTCATCCTGCAGGGTCTGGCCGGTACGTCCGCGAGCCGTGAGCGCGGCGCGGGCTTCGCGGAGGGCCTGAAGGCCTACCCGGGCATCGACGTGGTCGCCAAGCAGCCGGCCGACTTCGACCGCACCAAGGGACTCGACGTGATGACGAACCTGCTTCAGGCCCACCCGGACGTCCAGGGTGTCTTCGCCGAGAACGACGAGATGGCGCTCGGCGCGGTCAAGGCGCTCGGCTCCAAGGCCGGAAAGTCCGTCCAGGTCATCGGTTTCGACGGTACGCCCGACGGTCTGAAGGCTGTCAAGGAGGGCACGATGTACGCCTCCGTGGCACAGCAGCCGAAGGAACTCGGCAGGATCGCGGTGGAGAACGCGCTGCGGGCGGCCGACGACAAGGAGGTCGAGAAGACGGTGAAGGTTCCGGTGAAGGTGGTCACGGCGAAGAACGTGGACGAGTTCACCGGCTGACCCCGACCGATGTCGAGGGGCGGGTGCACGGCTGCTGCCGTCCACCCGCCCTCAACTCACCCCCCCCACAGGGAGACTGTTCATGTACGACTACGACCTGCTGGTCGTGGGATCGGCCAACGCCGACCTCGTCATCGGTGTCGAGCGGCGGCCGGGCGCAGGGGAGACCGTCCTCGGCTCCGACCTGGCGCTCCACCCGGGCGGCAAGGGCGCCAACCAGGCGGTCGCCGCCGCCCGGCTCGGGGCGCGTACGGGGCTGCTGGCCCGGGTCGGCGACGACGCGCACGGCCGGCTGCTGCTCGGCTCGCA
>NZ_JAPWHT010000118.1:0-24766 GCF_027270795.1 Streptomyces sp. ActVer | reverse complement strand
GCACCCATACGAATACCGGTCCAGGTACCGCCACGGACACCGATACGGACAGCGGTACAAGCGCCGCAGCCGATACGGGCCTCACCCGGGTCCGCGATACCCGGGCCGGTCGCGCTCCCCCCGCGTGACCGGCGCCCCCGCCGCCCCGGCCGACCAGGGCGGCTCGACCCGTATCTCCTCGCGGTCGCCCTCTTCGCCGCCTACACGGCTCTCTCCCTCGCCCGCTACCGGCATCTGGCCACCCGTTCCTGGGACCTCGGCATCTTCGAGCAGGCCGTCCGCGCGTACGCGCACCTCCAGGCGCCCGTCGTCGATCTGAAGGGGCCCGGGGCCAATGTCCTGGGCGACCACTTCAGCCCGGTCACCGCTCTCCTCGCCCCCGTCTACCGGGTCTTCCCCTCCCCCGTCACCCTGCTCGTCGCGCAGGCCGCGCTGTTCGCACTGTCGGCCGTACCGGTGACCCGTGCGGCCGCCCGGCTGCTCGGGCGTCCACGCGGGCTCGCTCTTGGCATCGCGTACGGCCTGTCCTGGGGCATCCAGCGTGCCGTCGACTTCGACTTCCACGAGATCTGCTTCGCCGTGCCCCTGATCGCCTTCAGCCTGGAGGCGATCCTGGCCCGGCGGTGGCGCGCGGCGCTGCTGTGGGCGCTGCCGCTGGTGCTGGTCAAGGAGGACCTCGGGGTGACGGTGGCGGCCATCGCCCTCGTCGTCGCCCTGCGATGCCGCCGCGACTCCCGGCGCACGATCCTGTACGCCCTCGCCGTGGCGGCCCTGGGCATCGCCGCCACCCTGGTCGCACTCGTCGTCGTCATCCCCGCCTTCAACACGACCGGCGGCTACGACTACTGGGCCAAGGTCGACGGCGGCTCGACCCTCCTCGACGGTGCGGGCGAGAAACTCCGCACCCTCGCCTGGCTGTTGGTTCCGACCACCGGGCTGCTGGCGCTGCGCTCCACGCTGTCCGCCGTCGCGCTGCCCACGCTCGGATGGCGGTTCCTCTCCTCCGACGACCACTACTGGGGGACCGACTGGCACTACAGCGCGGTCCTGATGCCCGTCGTCGCGCTCGCCCTCGTCGACGCCCTCGCCGGTGCCCGGTACAGCCCGCGGCCCTGGCTGCGTACGTACGCGCACCATCTGCCGACGGCCGTCGCCGCGGCCGCGCTGTCGCTCACGACCACGCTCCCGATGGCCGTGCTGACCGAGCCCGCCGCCTACCGCAAGCCCGCCCGGGTCACCGCGGTGGAGCGTCTCCTGGACCGGATCCCGGACGGCGCGACCGTCGAGGCCGACATCCGCCCCAGCAGCCGCCTCACCTCACGCTGCCGTGTCCTGTGGGTGGGCGACACCCGCGGAATCACCCCCGACTACATCGCCCTGCAGAATCCCCGCGACCGGATCCGCGACATCGAGGCCCGCGCGCGGCAGCTCCACCCCCGCGCCGACTACTCGCTCGTCGGCACCGTCGAGGGGTACGTCGTCCTCAAGCTCGACCCCTGATCGCGCCTTCCCCCGATTCCCCCGGCCTACGACTCCTGCGACTCCTGCGACTCCTGCGACTCCTCCGGGGAGCCCAGCACCGCGATCGTGCCCTGTGCCACGGCACACAGGCTCTCGGCGCCCTCGTCGTCCACGGTGGACAGGTCGCAGCGGCAGACGACGCGGGTGCGGCCGGCCCGGACGACCTGCGCGCGGGCCCGCAGCAGTACGCCCTCGGCCGGGCGCAGATAGTCGATGGTGAAGCCGGCGGTGATCAGCCGGGAGTGGGTCGCTGCGCCCGCGGCGAAGGTCAGCGCGTTGTCCGCCGCGTAACCCAGCACACCGCCGTGCAGGAAGCCGTACTGCTGACGCAGGTCGTCGCGGATGTCCAGCTCAAGCGTCGCCTCACCGTCCCCGAAGGACACCAGGCGGGCACCGACCAGGTTGCTGAAGGGCTGGGCCGCCAGCACCTTCTGGGCGGCCGCCAGATCCGGGATATCGCTCACACCGCACCTCACTTCACCAGTGAAGTGAGAATCTCGCGCACCCGCCGGATCTGTCAAGATCGCCCCATGTCCGAGACCGGCCCCGACCCCGGGGACACCCCCGAGCCCGACCCGCGCCTCTTCTTCCATCTCCAGCGCGCGGCCCACCAGTTGCGTACGACCGCGGACCGGCGCTGTCTGGCCGCCGCCGGGATCACCACGGCGCAGCTCGGCGCACTGTTCGCCGTGCGCGAGCAACCCGGCGTCACCCAGCGGGAGCTGGCCCGCACCCTGGGGCTGCGCGAGTCCGCCGTCACCGCGCTCGTCACCCGGCTCACCACGGCCGGTCTCGTCACCAAGCAGGCGCACCCGCGCGAACACCGGGCCGTGACACTGGAGTTGACGTCCGAGGGCGCCGGTGCCCTGCGCGCCGCCCAGCCCGAGATCGACCGTTTCAACGGCGAGGTGCGGGATCTCCTCGGCGACGACGAGTTCGTACGTACCGCCGTGGCCCTCCGCCGACTCGCGCACTGGGAGCCCTGACCGGGCGACCGGGGTCAGCGGAGGATCTTCACCCGGCGGGTCTCCGACACCTGGTCGATGTCCGACGTGCGGATGGTGACCTTCATCGTCCGGGTGCCCGGGATGGGGAGGTTGAGGGACGAGGTGCCCCAGAAGCCGCCCTTGTCGGTGAGCCCGGCGTCGATGGGGCCGATCTTCTGGGAGGCGAGGGTGAAGGAGAGGCGGATCTCGGGGACCGTGGCGATGCCTCCGTCGGGGCCGATGACGACCGCCTCGACCGTGTTCTCGCCGACGCGGCCCGGTTCCAGGACGATCTGGACCTTGCCGTCGCCGCCCGGGGTACCGACGTCGAAGGGGATCAGAGTCGTCGACGCGGTCCGCTGACCGGCCGCCGCGGTCTCCTCGGCCGCCGCCGTCTCGATCTCGGCGCGCCCCGGCTGCGTACCGGTGAGAACCGTCGTGATGACCAGGACGACCACACCCACGACGACCTCGGCCAGGACCGAGCGGCGCAGGGCGCCTCGGCGGGCGCCGGGCACAGGGGTCGGCCCGGACTCGCTCTCGGGCTTCTCGTCGGACCCGTCTCCGGACGCGGCCGACGTGGACCCCCCGGCGTCCCCACTCGAACCACCCGCCCCGGGGCCGGAGTCGGCGCCCCCGCCCGCACGCGCCCCCACCGTCTCCAGCACCGGGACCCGCAAGGGCTCCTCCGCGTCCGTCAGGCGGCCCGTCCAGCGGCGCGAGAAGCCCGCCGCCGCCAGCAGCAGGACCACCGCGCACACCTTGGCGACGAGGATCCGGCCGTACGACGCGTCGAACACCGCGTCCCACGAGCCGAGCCCCCGCCAGGACTGGTAGACGCCGGTCACCACGAGGACGGTGACCGAGGCGAACGCGAGGCGCGAGAAGAGGGCCACGGAGGCCGCCGAGAGCAGCGCCTCCGAGCGGTGGAGCGTGGTGAGGAGCGCCGCGAGACCGCCCAGCCAGACCGCCATCGCCAGCAGGTGCAGTACGGAGGAGGTCATCGCCAGGGGCACCTGGATCCCGGCGGACGCGTGCTCGGCGGCCGCCCAGGTGCCCGCCGGACCGACGGCGAGAAGCCCACCGACCGCGAGCACGACCGGCTTCGGCCGCTCCCGGTCTTCCCGGTCTTCCCGGTCTTCCCGGTCCTCTTGTCCCGCCGAGACCTCCGGACCCTCCGTCTCCGCCGACGCGCCCCGACCGAGCCGTACGAGGAAGACCGCCGCCCCAGCAAGGAGCGCGAGCCGGGCCAGCAGGGCCCAACCAGGCCTGCTGGTCAGGGTGTTCTCGATGAGTTCGGAGTCGAGGAGGGTGGAGGGGCCGGTGCCGCGCTCGTACGGGCCGCGGAACAGCAGGAGCGCGGCCGTCGTGGCGACGAGGACCCACCAGCCGGCCCGGACGAGTCCGCGCAGCGGCTCGACGGAGCGCGGGCGGCAGACCAGGACGAAGGTGGCCGCGCCGATGAGCAGGGCGACGGCGGCGTACGCGGCGTAGCGGGCGATGTCGTAGAGCGCGCCCGAGGCGGGGTTCACGGCCGGCTCGGCGGAGACGGACGCCGTGGTCTAGGACGGTTTGCCGATGGAGAAGGTGAAGGCGCCGGAGATGGGGTGGCTGTCCGCCGAGACCACCCGCCAGGCCACGGTGTGCGTGCCGTCGGCCAGGCCGTCGTCGAGCGGCACCCGGACGCTGTCGGACCGGCCGGACGCGTGTTCGGTGTCGCCCGCGTTCACCCGGCGGTTCTCGGGGCTGAGGACGCGCAGCGAGTCGTCGGTGATGCCGACCGACTCGGTGAAGGTCATGGTGACCTGCTTCGGCGCGGACTTGAGGACGGTTCCCTCGCCGGGGGTCGTCTCGCGCACGGCCGAGTGGGCGGACGCCGGGCCCGCGCCGCCCAGCAGGAACAGCGTGCCCAGCAGGACGACGAGGGCGACTGCCCGGCGTGGCGCCGACACCCGTACTACCCGTAGCACTCGGTGTATGCGGCGCGCTCGGCCCACGTCGCCTCTCCCTACTGCTCGTCCTGCTCGTCCTGCTCGCACTGCACGTCCATGTACATCTGTGTCTGCGGCTGCGGCCTCGGTGGGAGTACGGATGTACGCGACACCTTGTTCAACACGGCCCGCGACCGCACCGGCCGACCGCGACCGCCTCGACACGGGCCCCGGAACCCGCGTTCACCAGGTCGGCCGCGCCGACACCCCGCCGTCCACGACCAGGTCGTGCCCGGTGATCCAGGAGGCCATCGGCGAGGCGAGGAACACACAGGCGTCGCCCACGTCCTCGGGATGCCCCAGCCTCCCGGTGGGCACTGCCTGTTGCCAGCGCCGTACGCCGTCGGGCCACGCCTCCGCGAGGCCCGCGCGGTCGATCAGCCCCGGGGAGACCGTGTTCACGCGGATTCCGTAGGGACCGTACTCCAGGGCCGCCGAGCGCGCGTGCGCGACGACGGCCGCCTTGGACGCGGAGTAGTGGGCGTGCAGGGGAGCGGGGTGTGTGGCCTCGATGGACGCGATGTGCGTGATGCTGCCCACAGGCCCGCCGGACGAGCCCCGCCGGACGCCCGGGTTGCTCCGGTCACTCCGATCACCCTGCCCCCTTCCGTCGCGCATGGCCTCCACCGCCGCCTGAGTACACGCGAACACACTCGACACGTTGGCGTCGACCACCGCCCGCCAGTCCCCCGCCGTCATCCCGGGCAGCTCCTGGACCGGCTGTACGCCCGCGTTGTTGACCAGGGCCGTCAGCCGGCCGCCGCACCGGTCGGCCGCCTCGCGCACCAGGCGGTGGCACTCGTCCTCGACGGTCAGGTCCGCACGCAGGGCGACCGCGCGTCCGCCCGAGTCCTCGATGAGGCCGACGACTTCACGGGCGGCCTCCGCGTTCGTACGGAAGTGGACGGCCACGGCCGCCCCCGCCTCGGCGAACCGCAGCGCGATGCCCCGGCCGATGCCGCCCGACGCTCCGGTGACGAGGGCGACCTGCCCGTCGAGAAGTCCACCGAGAAGTCCGCGGCGGTGTCCGTCGCGGTGTCCGTCGTCCGGGCCGCTCACGGGCGGCTCAGCGCGGCGATCCGCGCAGCCCGGTCCGGGTAGCGGGCGGTGAGTTCCGCCGCGTCCCCGTGCTCGTACCCCTCGTAGGTGAAACCGGGCGCCATCGTGCACCCGAAGAACGACCAGCCGGTGGCGGTCGCGACCCGCGCGCCCATCCAGGTGCGTGCGGGCACGGTGTACTGGAGGTGCTGACCGCGGAGGACGTCGGGGCCGAGCAGGACCGTACGGGACGTGCCGTCGGGGGACAGGAGCAGCATCTCCAGCGGATCCCCCAGATAGAAGTGCCAGGTCTCGGCGGCGGGGAGCCGGTGGAGCGCGGAGAAGTCATCGGGTTCCGCGGTCAGGAGGACCACTATCGCGGACCCCTCGGGGCGGCCGTCGGGCCGTTCGGGGCCCGCCCAGGTACGGGCGAACAGACCGCCCTCCTTGGGGATGGGCTCCAGCTTGTAGTGGGCGACCAGGGCTTCGGGAGTGATGTCATGGACCACCTACCGACCATGCCCCAAAGGGAGTTGTCGATGCGCCAACCGGATCGCGACGCGCGGAACACCGGGCGGCGCACCGAGGCGGTCGTCGCCCTCCGAGCCCCTAGAAACCCGCGGCTTCCCTTGTCAGGAACGCCAGTTGGGCCTTCTTCGCCGGCAGGTACACCTCCGGCAGGTCTGTCTCCGGGAGCACGACCGGCGGTCCGAGCACGAATCCCTGGCGGGTCAGGCGGGTGATCGCCTTCTCGTTGCGGGGGTCGGGTTCGACCACGACCCGGCGCCGGTCGAGGACGCGCAGCACATACACGGTGAACGCGGTCAGCAGCGCCGAGCTGTACCCCGGCCGCTCGTCGCCCTCGCCGGCGGGCGCGATCAGCAGGTGGACGCCGATGTCGCCCGGCTCCACCTCGTAGCACTCACTGACCCGGTCGGCCGCGGGCTCGTACGTCTGGAAGAGCGCGGCCGGCCTGCCGTCCAGGACGGCCAGGTAGGCGTGGTGGGTGTCGAGGGAGTCGAGATGCCGGTACGTCTCCAGCACCTGCTCCCTGCCGAAGCCGCCCATGCCCCAGAACCGGGCACGCTCGGCCGTCACCCAGGCATGGAGCACGTCCAGGTCGGCGTCCGGGTCCACGCGCAGGACGCGGACCGTGCCGAGACCGTCGACGACCTGCTCGTGGACGGCCTCACGGCTCGCGGCGTACGGCTCGGGCGTCATCGTTCTGTCCTCCATGAGCTCGGTCCAGTCGGTCACGACGGGGACGAGATCTCCCCTGACCCACAAGGGGAGTTGATCGCGGTGGTGCGGTGAGTCCGGGACGCCCGAGGCACCGAACGGCACCACCCAGAGGCTGTTCTCGCGCCGCGCGACATCCCACACATAGCGGGCGGCGGGACCGCGAGCGGCCCGGTCGGTGAGCCCCGGCACCGCCGAGGTGCACAGCACGCAGTCGTGGTCGCCGGAGAGTCCGGGTTCATTCTCGTCGTACGAGGCATCCGGCAGCGCCCGCCAGGGAGCGAGGCGGTGGGTGTCGCCCCAGGTGCCCCTCGGCGGGTCTCCGGCCACCTCCTCGACGGCGGCCCTGACGACCTCGGCACGGTCGATCCCGTACAGCTCCTCGGCCCTGAGCAGGTTTTCGAGGGCGAAGGCCACGCGCGGGACGAGTGCGAGCCAGGGGCGGAAGACCTCGGGGTGGAGCGGGGGTTCGGTAAGGGGGGCCAGGGCGGGGTGGGCCGCGAGGCGGCGTACGACCGCGCCCCGGACCGCCGCGTAGGTGGCCGCCTCCGTACTGTCGGCTGCCATGTGGCGGTCCCAGTGGAGGAGCCGGTCACGCAGGGCGGCGGCCTCGGGGGTGAGGCCGTCGAGGGCGGCGAGGTGGTCCAACAGCGGGGCGGCGGAGGCGAGATGGGTGTCCATGTGGAGGGCGGCCATGTCGGCGGCGGACCAGTCCCGTCGGGTGCCCAGGAGTGCGCGCAGCCGGGTGGCCCGGTGGGGCGGGGCGAACTCGACGCCGAGCGGAGTTGCCGGACCCCTCTGGTTCGCCATGACCGCGATGCCGTCGTCGACCGTGCCGCGCGGCATGGGGGCGTACCAGCCGCGCCACTCGTGCCCGGGCTCCCAGGCGTTGACGATCCGCGTGCGGTTGTCCTCGCTCCGGACCGGGACCCTGCCCGCGACCCGGTGCAGGAGGCCGCCCTCGGTGTCGGCGGCCTGGACGACGTTGACGGGTTCGGCCCAGTCGTCGAACGCGCGGTCCACGTCGGCGACCCGGCGGGCGCGAAGGAGAGGGAGGAGGGAGGAGAAGCCGAGGTCTTCGGTGACGCGGGGCGGGTGGCGGAGGCTGAGGGGAGCGGTCGAGGCGTCGCCGCCGCGGTCCCGGCCGCTGCCACCGTCCGTGTCGTCGCCGCCGTCGCTGTCTCCGTACGGGTCGGTGCCGCCGTTGATGACCACCGGGCCGCGGTCGGTCTCGATCACCTCCACCTCGACAGGGTCGCCGTCGGCCACCTCGATGATCTCGGTGTGCCGGGAGGCGGGGTGCCATGCCCCGTCCGGGCCGAGGGCCTCCACCCGGTCGGCGGCTCCGACACCCTCGCCGCGGCCGATTCGCCGGATCCGCTCGCGGTACAGGTCCTGGTAGTCGGCCATGGCGTTGGTGATCGCCCAGGCGACCGTGCCCGTGTGGCCGAAGTGGGCGATGCCAGGGACACCCGGTACGGCGAGGCCGACGACGTCGAACTCCGGGCAGGACAGGCGGATCTGCTGGTAGACGCCGGGGGCCTCGATGTAGCGGTGGGGGTCGCCCGCGACGACCGGCCCGCCGGTGGCGGTGCGCTCGCCGGTGACGAGCCAGCCGTTGCTGCCGGAGGTGCCGGGCCCGTCGGTGGCGAACAGACCGACCGCGTCCGGACCGAGATGGCGTACGACCTCCTCGCGCCAGAGCTTGGCCGGGAACCCGGCGAAGAGGATGTGCGTCGCGAGCCAGACGCCGAGCGGGGTCCAGGGTTCCCAGCGGCAGGTGGCGAGACCGACGGTCGCGAACTCGGGGGCGCGGCGGGCGCCTTCGGGCAGGCCCTGGTTGACCCCGTCGACGTACGCCCGGACCCAGGCGGCCGTCTCGGGGTCCCGTCTCTCCAGTGCGGTGAAGCAGCGTCTCGCCGTGTCGTCGAGACGGGCCTGTCTCGCGAACCGGTCCCAGCCGAGAGCGTCGGCGCCGAGGAACGCGGCCGAGGTGCCGCGCGCCCGGTGCCGTTCGACCTCCAGTTGCCAGGCACGGTCGTGGGCGGTGGCCAGGCCCTGGGCGTGGGCGAGTTCACGCGCGTCGCCCGCGCGCAGATGTGGGACACCCCAGGCATCACGGTAGATCTCGACAGTCACCCTGCGTCTCCCATGTGGATTAGGTTAGGCTCGCCTAAGTAAGGCGCGCCGGAATCGTACGCGAAGGGTGAAGACGTCATGGGGCAGGGTCACGGCTGGGAGGGCGCGGTCCTCAAACTGTTCCGGGGCAAGGACTTCGTGTTCACGGTCACGGGAGCCGAGGACGTCACCGAGCACTACCGCCGGGTGCGCCTCGACGACGGCGGCATGCTCGCGGCGACCGGGGTGCACCCGACGATGTGGGTGCGGCTGTGGTTCGACAACGCGGGCAAGCCGCACCAGCGGGCGTACACACTCGTGGATCCGGATCCGGACGCGGGAACCTTCAGCCTGGAGTTCGCGCTGCACGAGGGGTGCGCGAGCGACTGGGCGCGGGCCGCGAAGCCGGGGGACACGATCGAGGCGACGGTCCAGGGCACGGGGTTCACCGACCCGGACCCGGCGCCCTCCCACGTCCTGGCGATCGGGGACACGGCCTCCCTCCCCGCGCTCAACTCCCTTCTCGGGGCGGTGGGTTCGGCGCCCACGACGATCTGGTTCGAGTCGGCGGAGGGCCTGGACGGCCTGCCCCTCCAGGCGGACCCGGACCGCCACGACGTCCGTACGGTCCCCCGGCTCGACAAGGGCGCGCACCTGGTGGCCCAGGTGAAGGCGGCCGTGCCGGACCTTCTGAAGGACGCGGCCGACCCGTACGTCTGGATCGCCTGCGACACGGCGACGACGCGGGCGCTGGCCGCCTACTTCCGCAAGGAGCTGGCACTGCCCAAACAGCGGGTGAACGCGCTGGGGTACTGGCGCGCGGCCTGAGCGGCCACTTGGGACCCCCTCGCGATGACGCGCGGCCCGGGCGCTCACTTGCGATGATCGGAGCATGGACGCCACGCTTCATCTAGCCCAGCAGCCCGAGGCCGACGAACTGCTCGGCCGCAGCCCGCTCGCCGCGCTCGTCGGCATGCTCCTCGACCAGCAGGTTCCGATGGAGTGGGCCTTCGCGGGCCCGTACACGATCGCGCAGCGCCTCGGCACGGACGATCTCGACGCGCACGAGATCGCGGCACACGACCCCGAGGCCTTCGGGGCACTGCTGTCCGAGAAGCCGGCCGTGCACCGCTACCCGGGCTCGATGGCGAAGCGGATCCAGCAGCTGTGCCAGTACCTCGTGGAGCACTACGAAGGGGACGCGGCGAAGGTCTGGGAGGGCGTGAAGACCGGCGAGGAACTCCTCCGCCGTCTCAAGGAGCTGCCCGGCTTCGGTGCCCAGAAGGCGCAGATCTTCCTCGCCCTGCTGGGCAAGCAGCTCGGCGTACGCCCGAAGGGCTGGCGCGAGGCGGCCGGTGCGTACGGGGAGGACAAGTCCTTCCGCTCGGTGGCCGACATCACGGGGCCGGAATCGCTGGTGAAGGTACGGGCGCACAAGCAGGAGATGAAGGCGGCGGCGAAGGCGGCGAAGGCCGCCGGCAAGTGAGGGCCTGCGGCGAGTAGGAGACCCGCGGCGCGTGGGAGGGGACTGCGAGGGGGGCTGCGGGGGAGGAGTCAGTCGGTCGGCCGTCCCGGGTGGCGGGGTGCCGACGGCCGGTCCGAGCATGGAGCATGGCCGAGGTACCGAGCGGAGCGCCCTGGGGGTCGGACGACGACCGGCGGGTCCATGCGGCCCGCGACCCGCACCGGCCGGAGAGGCCCGGCGGACCCGGAGGGCTCGGTGGCTCCGGAGGACTCGGTGGTCCCGGCGGACCTGAGAATCCGCTCTTCCGCCTCACGCGCACCGCCTGGCAGGCCGTACTGGCCGCCGGGGTCGCGACACTGGTGCTCGGCGTCATGATCCTGGTGTGGCCGGAGGCGACGCTGTTCGCGGCGGGGGTGCTCTTCGGGCTCTACCTGCTCCTCAGCGGCGTACTCCAACTGGTCTCCGCCTTCGGTACGCACGCGGCGACCTCCCTGCGGGTCATGGCCTTCATCAGCGGAGCCCTGTCGATCCTGCTCGGCCTGTTCTGCTTCCGCGGGGCGATGCAGTCGATCCTGCTGCTCGCCCTGTGGATCGGCATCGGCTGGCTCTTCCGGGGCGTGACACAGACCCTGGCCGCCGTGTCCGACCCGTCCGTCCCCGCCCGCGGCTGGCAGATCCTCCTCGGCGTCCTCAGCCTCCTCGCTGGTGTCGTCCTGATCGTCTCCCCCTTCGAGTCGGTCGCCGTCCTCACGGTGGTCTGCGGCTGCTGGCTCCTGGCCCTCGGCATCACGGAGATCATCACGGCGGTGCAGCTGCGCAGGCGGGCACGGTTCGCTCCGCGGGCGCTTTGAGGTGGGGCTGGGTGGTGGTCGAGTGCGGGCCCGGTGGGGGCTGGTCGCGCGGTTCCCCGCGCCCCTGAAGCGGGGCTGCGCCCCTGGCTTTCGTCTTCAAGGGGCGCGGGGAACCGCGCGCTCAGCCCAGACGAACCCGCACCCACACACCACACCGAACCCCCACCCACCCCAGGGGCCCGGGGAACTGCGCGACAAGCCCCCACTCGCCCGCACCCGAAAACGCAGCCCGCCGCAGGCGACGGCGTACGCCAAGAGGGCGGTTCTCGGGACCCGGCCGATGAACCACCCACCCGTCCCGGGGACATGACCACTCATGAGCCCCGACCGGTTCACCCCACGGCGCGAGCGCCGGAACCGTCGGCCCACCTGGCCACGGTTCCTCATGGCGCTCGCGGCCGTGCTGTGCGCGACGTGCACGGTGAGCGCCGTGGGCGGCCACGCAGGAACCCGCACCGCACCACCGGCCGCCGTCTCCACCGAGTCCGGCCTGGAACACCCCCACGACCTCCTGGACACGGCCCTACGCCCACCGGCCCGCCAGAGCCACCGCCCCCTGGTACCCCAGCGCCCCACACGCCCACCCGCCCCCGCACACCCGCGCCCGAGGCCACACGCCCACCCCGTACCCCCGTACGCCCCCACTCCGCGCGCCCAGCGCTGCATGGTCCTCCGCTGCTGACGGTCCCGCTCCGGGCCGCTCCCCCTCCCCCCAGCAGCACGAGAGGACCCCCATGTCGAAGGACCCGTACGCGATCCTGCGTGCCCTCGTACGCGCCGAATCCCTCCGCAACGCCCCGAAGCCGACGCCGACGCGTGACACCCACCAGGTCACCCCGGAACCCGCGCCGGAACAGCAGTCCCCGCCGAAGGACCACAAGCGCGACTGAGCCGCCCGCCCGGCGGAGGCGGACCTGTACCGCCTCCGCCGGGCCGAACCGGACCGGACCGGACCCCCGGCGCCGACTACCGCCTGCGCCGGGCCGTTCCGAAGATCGACCGGGTGATCTCGCGACCGATCTGCGTACCCAGGCTCCGCGCCAGGGACTTGAAGACACCGCTGCCGACGACCTGCTCGACGACGGAGGAGTCCTGGCCGTCGGCCTTTTGACCACGGCCGCGCGACGAAGCCGACTCCGCGGGGGCCGAGGGCGCCGCGGGCGCCGGGGAGGACGCGGCCTCCGCCTCCCTCGCCGTCAGCTTCTCGTACGCCGACTCCCGGTCGACCGCCTCCGCGTAACGCCCGTACAGCGGCGACTGCTCGACCGCCCGGTCGAGGACGGCCGGATCGACGGGACCCATCAGGGACTCCGGCGCCCGCAGCCGGGTCGCCGCGACCGGCGTCGGCGCGCCCTTCTCGCTGAGGACGGTGACCACGGCCTCGCCGGTCCCGAGCACGGTGAGGACCTCCTCCAGGTCGTACGGGGAGTTGGGGAAGGTCTTCACGGTCGACCCGAGGGCCTTCTGGTCGTCGGGGGTGAAGGCGCGCAGCGCGTGCTGCACCCGGTTGCCGAGCTGGGCGAGGACATCCCCGGGCACGTCCTTGGGCGTCTGCGTGACGAAGAAGACGCCGACACCTTTCGAGCGAATCAGCCGGACGGTCTGGGTGACGGCGTCCAGGAAGGCCTTCGACACGTCGTTGAAGAGCAGGTGCGCCTCGTCGAAGAAGAAGACGAGCTTCGGCTTCTCCACGTCACCGACCTCCGGCAGATCGTGGAAGAGGTCGGCGAGCAGCCACATCAGGAACGTGGAGAAGAGCTGCGGCTTGTCCTGCACGGCGGGCAGCTCCAGGACGGAGACCGTGCCCCGCCCGTCCCCCGACACGCGGGACAGCTCGCTCGTGTCGAACTCCGGCTCCCCGAAGAACGGGCTCATCCCCTGCGCCTCGAACGCCGTCAGCGAGCGCAGGATCACCCCGGCCGTGGCCGTGGAGAGCCCGCCGATGCCCTTGAGCTCGGACTTCCCCTCGTCGGAGGTCAGGAAGGTCACCACGGCCCGCAGGTCCAACAGGTCGACCAGCTCCAGACCCTTCTGGTCGGCGTAGTGGAAGATCAGGCCGAGCGACTGCTCCTGGGTCTGGTTGAGCTGAAGCACCTTGGACAGCAGGACCGGCCCGAAGCTGGTGACGGTCGCGCGTACGGGGATGCCGTGCCCCATGCCCCCGAGGGCGTAGAACTCGCAGGGGAACCCGGCCGGCGTCCACTCCTGCCGGACCTCCCCGGCCCGTGCCCGCACCTTGTCGTTCTCCTGCCCCGGCGCCGAGATCCCGGAGACGTCACCCTTCACATCGGCGAGGAACACCGGCACGCCCTGCGCGGACAGCTGCTCCGCGATGAGCTGCAGGGTCTTCGTCTTACCCGTACCGGTGGCCCCGGCGACCAGCCCGTGCCGGTTGAGCATCGGCAGCGGGATCCGGATCTGTACGTCCGGCAGGCACCGCCCGTCCCACAACAGGGCGCCCAGATCGAGCGCGGGGCCCGCGAAGGCGTACCCGGAGGCGATTTCGAGGACCGGCCGGGGAAGCGCGGGAGCACCGCTCACGCCTTGGGGTGCCTTTGCCGGCGGCGCTTCACTGTCAGTCATTTCAGACCCCTGTTCCCGGTTTGCCCAAGGCTGTCCGCGGCCCGCATCCGAACCGATCTTGAAAGGGTGATCCAGGAGAATTACCGGTTTGCCCCTATTTACAGCATCATTTCCAGCGTCGCACTCCGCCACCATGGCTGCGCCCGGAAGCTCTTGACCGGTAGGCTTTCCGTGTGATCTTCAAGCGCATCGGAAACGGCCGGCCGTACCCCGACCACGGCCGGGAAAGCACCCGGCAGTGGGCGGACGTCGCGCCACGCCCGGTCCGCCTCGACCAGTTGGTGACGACCAAGGGCCAGCTCGACCTGGAAACCCTGCTCGCCGAGGACTCCACGTTCTACGGCGACCTCTTCGCCCACGTCGTGAAGTGGCAGGGCGACCTCTACCTCGAAGACGGCCTCCACCGCGCCGTCCGAGCCGCCCTCCAACAACGCCAGGTCCTCCACGCCCGAGTCCTGGAACTGGACTGAGCGGGACTTTGTAGCCCGGTTCGGCAGAGGCGCCCCTCCAGGGGCGCGGGGAACTGCGCGCCCAGCCACGGACGGCCCGCGGCCGACGCGCGGCACAACCCCCCACCCACCCAGGGGCGCGGGGAACTGCGCGACAAGCCCCACCGGCCCGCAGCCAAAAAACGCGCCCCCACGGAGCGACCCGCGGAGCGAATTGGCCCTTTCGGGTTGGACTGACCCCCGGTCAATGATCATCTAGTAGGCATCGCCGCCAAGGCGCACTACGCTGCGCCCATGAGCATGCTGACTCCCCCTGGCATGGGCGGCCAGTACAAAATCACGGGGGACAAGTACCCGCGGATGCGCAGAAACCGAGGGCGCCGCAGAATCGCGCTCGCGGTAGTCGCCTCCGTCGCCGCGCTCGGACTGATCGGCTGGGGAACGCTGCAGCTCATCGACGTCTTCACAGGCGGCGGCGACGAGGCTTCCGCGGCAGGACCGGCCGCCGACTGCACGGCATCCCCCTCGCCCTCCGCAAGCCCGGTCAAGGCCCTCCCCGAGCCCGCCCAGATCACCGTGAACGTCTTCAACGCCACCCCCCGAGGCGGCCTCGCCAAGGACACCGCCGACGAGCTGAAGAAACGCGGCTTCAAGATCGGCGACGTCGGCAACGCGACGAAGACGTACGACAAGAAGGTCAAGGGCGCCGGGATAGTCCTCGGTGCCGAGGCGGCCTCCGACGCAGCGCTCCCCGTCCTCGCGACGCAGCTCGCCGGCGCCGAGCTGAAGACCGACACCCGCGCGAAGCCCGCGGAGGTCGACCTGATCCTCGGCACGGCCTTCAAGTCCCTGACGAAGAAAGAGGACGCCGACAAGGCCCTGACCACGTTGGCCAAGCCCGCACCGACGCCCTCGGCGACGAAGAAGAGCTGCTAGCGGGCCCCGTACGGACCCGCGCACTGCACGAGCGCGGGCCCGTACCGGCTGCCCGCTGCCGTCTATTCGGCCGCGCCGTACATCCGGTCGCCCGCGTCGCCCAGGCCCGGGACGATGTAGCCGTGCTCGTTCAGGCGCTCGTCGACCGACGCGGTCACGACCGTGACGGGCGTGCCCGCGAGCTCGCGCTCCATGACCTCGACGCCCTCGGGGGCGGCGAGGAGGACCACGGCCGTCACATCGTCGGCGCCGCGCTTCATGAGCTCCTGGATCGCCGCGACGAGCGTGCCGCCGGTGGCGAGCATCGGGTCGAGGACGTACACCTGACGGCCGGAGAGGTCGTCCGGCATGCGGGTCGCGTACGTGGACGCCTGGAGCGTCTCCTCGTCGCGCACCATGCCCAGGAAGCCCACCTCGGCGGTCGGCAGCAGGCGCACCATGCCGTCGAGCATGCCGAGGCCGGCCCGCAGGATCGGTACGACGAGGGGGCGCGGGTGGGACAGCTTGACGCCCGTGGTCGGGGACACCGGGGTCACGATGTCGACCTGCTCGGTGCGCACGTCCCGGGTGGCCTCGTAGGCGAGCAGGGTGACCAGCTCGTCGGCGAGCCGCCGGAAGGTCGGGGAATCGGTGCGACGGTCGCGCAGCGTGGTGAGCTTGTGAGCGACCAGAGGGTGGTCGACGACGTGGAGACGCATGCCCAAAGGGTATCCGGGCTCCCGCCGCCCGCCCCCGGCCCGCCACCGACTCGTCCCACACCTCGCCCCGCCGTTAAACCCTGGCTGGCATCAAACCGCCCGTCGGAGGGAAAGTGGGAAGGACCGACTGGGGGTGTTGCCCATGTCCGACCCGGAGCAGCGGAGCCGTGAGGAACGCGAGGACCCGGTGAGCGAGGCCGCGCGACGCAGGCGCCGCGCCCAGTTCCTGCGGGAACTCACGGAGGCGCGCGAGCTGCGCGACCGGGTGCAGCCCCGGCGGGCCAAGACGGCCCGGCTGCGCCACGCCATGCGTATGCGCACATTCCGCTGGTAGGCCGCCGGTGGTCCCGCCCGCGCAGGTCCCGCCGCGGCACAGGCAGACCGCCCGCCCGCGAGGTCGGCGCCGCGCGACCCACCCGACGATCTCTCGGGAAGCCGCGTACGGGGCGGAGGTCGTGTCGGCGTACGATCCCGCTGTCGGTGGGTGCTGGGCGCCCAGGTGAGGCCGTACGGCGGCGTGACGCACGCGACACGCGAACGGGCGCTGAGACGCGACCGGGACACAGCGAGCCGAAGACCTCTCCTGAACGCTCCGTTTCTGCCACGATTCCGAGTGGGCGGGGCTCGGCACACGCACTCCCCGCCCACAGCCTCCGCCGGGGGGACCCCCAACCGGCACGTCTATGACCAGTGGGAGAGTCACGGTGTACTTCGCCGCACTGCTCGCGCGCACCGAAGACGGGTGGGAAGCGAGCGACACAGAGCTCGACGATGTGGAGACCCTGTCGGATCTGAGCGACCTGGCCCGCGAAGCCTCGGTCGACGACGACACGGTGCTCGTCTACATCGAGCAGGAGGACGCGTGGTTCGGAGTCGTCCGCGTGGACGGCGAGGAGGACCCTCGTATCTACGTCTCGGACGCAGCGGCCGCTGCCCGCAGTTCGTACGGCGAGATCCTCCTCACCGACGAACTGCTCGGAAGGGATCCCGGCGACGACGACGTCGCCGACCTGGACTCCCTCGACCTCGACGGTACGGAGGACGGTGAACCCGAGAACGAGGCCGACGACGACGATGAGGACGACGTCGGCGTCACCGCCAAGGGTGAGACCGTGCCGTCCGGACCCATCGGAGACCGCGAGGTCCTCACGGACCTCGGCGTGAACGAGAAGGAGCTGCTGGCCCTGGACAGCACGGACGCGCTCGGTGAGATCGCCGAGCGGCTCGGCGCGGCGGAGGTCCTGGAGACCGTCCGCTGACTCCCCCGAGCGCTCAGGAGGAACAGGACCCCGTACGCGACCGCTGGCGGGCGGCGATGCGGCTCGCCCTGGACGAGGCCGGGTCGGCCGTCCGGGGCGGGGACGTCCCCGTCGGTGCCGTCGTGCTGTCCCCGGACGGCACGACGGTCCTCGCCACCGGCCACAACGAACGTGAGGCGACCGGCGATCCGACCGCCCACGCCGAGGTGCTCGCCATCCGGCGGGCCGCCGCGAAGCTCGGAGAATGGCGGCTCGGCGGCTGCACGCTCGTCGTGACCCTCGAACCCTGCACGATGTGCGCGGGCGCGATCGTGCAGTCCCGCGTGGACCGCGTGGTCTACGGCGCCCGCGACGAGAAGGCGGGCGCGGCCGGCTCCCTCTGGGACGTCGTACGCGACCGACGGCTCAACCACCGGCCCGAAGTGATCGCCGGCGTACTCGACGAGGAGTGCGCCCGGCTGCTCACCGACTTCTTCCGCGACCGCTGATCCGGCCGTCGGCGCAACTGCCCGGTCGGGGCCGAATACCGATTTCGGAGCACGGCCCAACGTGGGCTAGGATCTCTCTCGGTAGCGTGTCCGAGCGGCCGAAGGAGCTCGCCTCGAAAGCGAGTGTGGCGCAAGTCACCGAGGGTTCAAATCCCTCCGCTACCGCTTCTGAAGGGTCCCGTCGAAAGACGGGGCCCTTCGTGCGTTCCGAACTCGGCACAACACTCGGCACGACGTGAAAGATCGTCATATCAACTGTCCGGGTTACACTCACCGCCGGCAACAGGGGTCCCAACAGGCGCAGCCGACAAGACAGCAGGCAGCAGGCACACGGGGAGGCCGCGATGGCGGTGAATTCGAAGAAGATCGCCGTCTACGTGCTCATCGTGTTCGCGCTGTACGTGATCATCACCGACCCCGCCAAGGCCGCCGACTACGTCCAGATAGGGTTCGAGGGCATTTCGAATGCCGCTCAGGCCGTCGGGGACTTCATGACGTGGATCGCCGACGGGGCCAAGAACTAGGAGTCCCCGTGATCCGCCATCTGGTCCTCTTCAAGCTCAACGAGGGTGTGGAGCGCGACGACCCGCGCGTCGTCGAGGGCGTCGCCGCCTTCCGCGCCCTCGGCGGACAGATCCCCGAACTGAAGTTCTGGGAGTGCGAGTGGAACATCACCGACCGGCCCATCGCGTACGACTTCGCGATCAACTCGGCGGTCGAGGACACGGACGCGCTCAAGCGGTACGTCGAGCACCCCGCGCACCAGGCGGGCGTCGCACTGTGGCGTGAGTTCGCCACGTGGGTGATCGCCGACTACGAGTTCTGAAGCGCGCCCGGCGCACGCCCCCGGCCCCTCGCCTGAACGGCGGGGGGCCGTTTCGCGTCTCCGGCCCCGCTCGGGAACCCGCCAGGAACCCTCCCCGGGCCCCAACTGACGCTCAACACGGAGTTATGCGGTGCTTGCACACAGTGCACATGTCTTGTGATGCTATGACCGCTTTTGACGGATGAGTTGACGGATGTTGACCGACCCAGAGGTGGAGTTGACCGTGCCGGCCAGTACTGCGCCTCAAGCACCGCCCCATGAGCCCCCGGCTCCACCCTCGGCCCCAGCCCAGGAGCGCCTTCCCGACACCCCCGAGGAAGGCCCGCAGCGCCGCCGCGGGGCCGATACCCGGGCCCTCACCCAGGTCCTCTTCGGCGAGCTCAAGCACCTTGAACCCGGAAGCCCCGACCACGGCCGGGTGCGGGCCGCTCTGATCGAGGCGAACCTCCCGCTGGTGCGGTACGCCGCCGCCCGGTTCCGGTCGCGCAACGAGCCCATGGAGGACGTCGTCCAGGTCGGCACCATCGGCCTGATCAACGCCATCGACCGCTTCGACCCCGACCGGGGCGTGCAGTTCCCGACCTTCGCGATGCCCACGGTGGTCGGCGAGATCAAGCGGTACTTCCGGGACAACGTCCGCACGGTCCACGTACCGCGCCGGCTGCACGAGCTGTGGGTCCAGGTGAACAGCGCGACCGAGGACCTCACGACGGCCTTCGGGCGCACGCCCACGACCGGTGAGATCGCCGAGCGGCTGCGGATCACCGAGGACGAGGTCCTGGCCTGCATCGAGGCCGGACGCTCGTACCACGCGACCTCGCTGGAGGCCGCCCAGGAGGGCGACGGGCTGCCGGGGCTCCTGGACCGGCTCGGCTACGAGGACCCCGCGCTCGACGGGGTCGAACACCGAGACCTCGTACGGCACCTGCTCGTCCAGCTTCCCGAGCGGGAGCAGCGGATCCTTCTCCTGCGCTACTACAGCAATCTGACGCAGTCACAGATCAGCGCCGAACTGGGCGTTTCGCAGATGCATGTGTCAAGACTGCTCGCCCGCAGCTTCGCCAGACTGCGATCCGCAAACAGGATCGAGGCGTAACCCTAAAGAGCGAATCACCTCCAAGGCCTTTTCACGACATTTCTGCGCCCAAAAAGCGTCAGACCCCCTTTTTCCAGGGCCTATTCACCCCTCCTGTGTCGACATGTCACTACAGCGTGTTGCCGACATGTGACATTCTTCCGGTGACGCGTTTGCCGCAGCCCCACCTCCGGTATTCAGGTGGAGGCTGCGTTCCTTCGACGGGAGCGTCCGCCGCGACCGTCCGCGACCCAAAGGGGGTGGCATGTCCGCAGACCAGGGCAGCTCGAAGGTGCTCACGCTCACGAAGAGCGAACCCGCGCCAGACGCGCTTCACAGTGTCGTTGCCGATGTTCCGGCCGTCCCGGCCGTGGAAGCCCCGGCCTTTCCCCCGACCTCGGAAGCCATCGACACCCGCACCCTGTCCCGCTCCCTGTTCCTGCGGCTCGCCGCACTCGACGAGAACAGCCCCGAGCGTGCCTACGTACGGGACACGCTCATCGAGCTCAACCTCCCGCTGGTGCGTTACGCGGCCGCGCGTTTCCGGTCACGCAACGAGCCGATGGAGGACATCGTCCAGGTCGGCACGATCGGCCTGATCAAGGCGATCGACCGCTTCGACTGCGAACGCGGGGTCGAGTTCCCGACGTTCGCGATGCCGACGGTCGTGGGCGAGATCAAGCGCTTCTTCCGGGACACCTCGTGGTCGGTGCGGGTGCCGCGCCGCCTCCAGGAGCTGCGACTGGCCCTCACCAAGGCCAGTGACGAGCTCTCCCAGAAGCTGGACCGCTCGCCGACCGTGGCCGAACTGGCCGTCGTCCTCGGCGTGTCCGAGGAGGACGTGGTCGACGGCCTCGCGGTCGGCAACGCGTACACGGCGTCGTCGCTCGACTCGCCGGCCCCCGAGGACGACGGCGGCGAGGGTTCCCTCGCGGACCGCCTCGGCTACGAGGACACGGCGCTGGAGGGCGTCGAGTACCGCGAGTCCCTGAAGCCCCTGCTCGCCAAACTCCCGCCCCGCGAGCGGCGGATCATCATGCTCCGCTTCTTCGCGAACATGACGCAGTCGCAGATCGGCGAGGAGGTCGGCATCTCACAGATGCACGTCTCCCGGCTGCTCACGCGGACGCTGTCGCAGCTGCGGGAAGGTCTGATCTCCGACTGAGATCCCGACCGAGGGTTTATAATTGACGACCCGTCAGCCACACTGGCGCGATGCGCCGACGGATGGGTCAGGAGTCGATTCGTGGTCGCCGGGGTGCCCTTGTGGGTGCCTCGGCGGCTGTCGTCTGTCTGGGTACGCTCCTCGCCGCCTGCGGGACCGGCGACGGCAATGAGGGTTACGTCGCCGTACAGCGCCCCGCGCCCTCCGGTGAGGCGGTGGCCCCCACCGGAGATGTGGAGTTGGTACCGCTGGAGGGAACCGGGGCGCCCGACGGGGCGACGGGCGGGGGCAGTTCGGTGCCGGCCGGGCCGGTATCCGGCTCTGGGTACGGGAGTTCGGGGTCTCCGGGCCGCCCCGGAGGCGGGAGCGGCCCGGCCGCGTCGGGATCCGACGGTGACGGTCGTACGACTCCGTCGACGGGCGGGAGCAACTCCGGCTCGGACTCCGGTTCCGCGAGCGGGAGTTCCGGCACCGGAGCGCCGAGCGGCGCGGATAGTCCCGCGAGCCCTACGAGTCCCGCGAAGCCCGGGCCCGCCGTGCTCGACATCGGCGACCCCGAGCGGGAGCCCGCCGACAAGCGCTGGTGCGAGAAGGTCACCGTCGGTTTCCACAACACCGGTGGCACCGCGGTGCGTTCGGGCACGGTGACCCTCGGGACGCACATCATCGGGGCGCTCGGGATCGACTGGGCGACCGTCGAGTCGGCCGAGAAGCTTCCCGCGCCGATCGCTCCGGGCGCACGGGAAGAGAAGACCTGGACGGTGTGCGTCGACGCGTGGCGCGTACCGCTGGGCATGCACGTCGAGACGCGGGACGTGTCCGTCCGGTTCGAGTAGGCGCAGGCGGGGGGGCGCCTTGCGGTGCCCCGGCCTACGTGAAGAGCTGCGCGAGTCCTACTTGAGCGCGAGCCAGGCGACGACGGCCACGACCGCGACGGCAACGATCACGCCGACGATCAGGCCGATGCGGGGGCCCGCGGGGGCCGCCTGCTGGCGGGTGCTCTGCGGGTCGTCGACGAACGCTCGGAACATCTGGGTGCTACCCGCGGGGTCGTAGTTGCCCTCGGGGCCCTGGGTGTTTGCCATGGGCCTGGACTCTAGGTGGCGCTTCAGGTGAACGTCCACCCGGGTGCCCCTTGGGGCGGCTCGGGTGGTGGGTGCGGGGTGGGGTGATTCGTTGACCGCGGGCCGCCGTGGTTGCTCGCGCAGTTCCCCGCGCCCCTGAAAACCCGTGGCCTGGGCCGGATCGCCACGTGCCGGCCCGTCTGGGTTGCTCGCGCAGTTCCCCGCGCCCCTAAAGACACCGGTGGCCGCGTCGGTTCGCCATGTACCGGCCCGCCGTGGTTGCTCGCGCAGTTCCCCGCGCCCCTGACGGGGCACCGGCCGGAGGGGACGTGGCGGGATGTGTGGTCGCAGCTTACGAGGACACTGGGTTGCGGTTGCCGGGTGGCGGCGGGCGGTTCGTCTTGCGCTGCGGGCGGACATTCCGACGCGTTCCCGCACCTGACAGACGAGCCGAAACCCCCACTCACCTCAGGGGCGCGGGGAACTGCGCGATCAGCCCCCACTCACCCGCAGCCGAACACCCGCCCACAAAAGCCACCCCACCTGCACGTTTACGTTTGGCAATACTTGCCTTTGCCAAGGTTTTAGGCCGACGCCCCCCACTTTCATTTGCCTGCAGCAACCAACAGTTCTTATGGTTGCCTGAAGCAACAAATCAGGGAGGTGCGATGGCTGCTCGGCGTCAGTACGAGGAGCTGGCCCGGCAACTCAGCGCCATCGGTGCTGTGAAGCGGGGCCTGGGCAGAGTCCTCCCGCACGAGTGCCCGGCAGGGTCCGCCGCCGTGCTCACCCTGCTCGACCGGCACGGCGAGATGCGGATGAGCCGGCTCGCGGAGCTGCTCGCCATCGACATGTCGGTGACGAGCCGCCACGTGGCACACGTGGCGGACCGCGGCTGGATCGACCGTTCCCCCGACCCCGCCGACAAACGCTCACGCATCCTGCGGCTCACCCCCGCGGGACGCGACATGCTCGCCGAACTCTCCGAGCGCTACATGAACGCGCTCGTCCACTACCTGGCGGACTGGTCGGACGACGAGGTCGACCGGCTCAACACCCTGCTCGCCCGCCTGCGCACCAGCTTCGGCGACTGCAGGCCCGTACCGGCGATACCCCCCGCCCCACCCTCACCCCTCGTCGAGCAGACCACCCGTACACCCGCATGACGCATCACAAGAAAAGGAAGCCCATGGCAACGACCACACCAGCCGGTGTGCGGGGCTCACACTCCCCCACTCTCGACTTCGCTCGAGCGGGGGGACCCCCATCTCACGGAGGCGTCGACGGCGCCCCGATGACGCACCGGCAGATCATGGAGGCCCTCTCCGGACTGCTGCTCGGCATGTTCGTCGCGATCCTGTCGTCGACGATCGTCACCAACGCCCTGCCCGAGATCATCGGCGACCTGGGCGGCGGCCAGTCCGCCTACACCTGGGTCGTCACCGCCGCGCTGCTGTCGATGACCGCCGCGACGCCCCTGTGGGGCAAGCTCGCCGACCTGTACAGCAAGAAGGCGCTCGTCCAGATAGCCCTCGTCATCTACGTCCTGGGATCGGCCGCCGCGGGCCTGTCGCAGAACCCCGGCATGCTGATCGCCTGCCGCGTGGTGCAGGGCATCGGCGTGGGCGGTCTGTCCGCCCTCGCGCAGATCGTGATGGCGGCGATGATCTCCCCGCGCGAGCGCGGCCGGTACTCCGGCTACCTCGGCGCCACGTTCGCAGTCGCGACCGTCGGCGGCCCGCTGCTCGGCGGTGTCATCACCGACACCAGCTGGCTCGGCTGGCGCTGGTGCTTCTACGTCGGTGTGCCGTTCGCGGTCATCGCGCTGATCGTGCTGCAGAAGACCCTGCACCTGCCCGTCGTGAAGCGGGACGTGAAGGTCGACTGGGGCGGCGCGTTCCTCATCTCCGCCGCGGTCTCGCTGCTGCTGGTCTGGGTCACCTTCGCGGGTGACAAGTACGAGTGGGTCTCGTGGCAGACGTACGCCATGGTCGGTGGCGCCGTCGCCCTGGGGCTGCTGTTCGTGCTCGTCGAGTCGAAGGCCAAGGAACCGATCATCCCGCTGCGGCTCTTCCGCAACCGGACCATCACCCTCTCCTCCGTCGCCTCGCTCTTCGTGGGTGTCGCGATGTTCTCCGGCACGGTCTTCTTCAGCCAGTACTTCCAGCTGGCGCGGGACAAGTCCCCGACCATGTCGGGTGTCATGACGATCCCCATGATCGGTGGCCTGTTCATCTCCTCCACCGTCTCCGGGCAGATCATCACCAAGACGGGCAAGTGGAAGGTCTGGCTGGTCAGCGGCGGTGTCCTGATCACCGCGGGGCTCGGCCTGCTGGGCACCATCCGGTACGACACGGACTACTGGCGGGTCGCCGTCTTCATGGCGCTGCTGGGTCTCGGCATCGGCATGATGATGCAGAACCTGGTCCTGTCCACGCAGAACCAGGTGGCGCCGGAGGACCTCGGCTCGGCCAGCTCCACGGTGACCTTCTTCCGCTCCCTCGGCGGCGCGATCGGCGTCTCCGCGCTGGGTGCGGTGATGGCCAACCGGATCACCGACTACGTCAAGGACGGCCTGACGGGGATCGACCCCAAGTACGCGGCCGCCGCGGGCGGTTCGAGCAACAGCAGCATCCCGGACATGGACGCGCTGCCGGCGCCGCTGCGCACGGTCATGGAGAGCGCGTACGGGCACGGCATCGCGGACGTCTTCCTGATCGCGGGCGCGATGGCACTGATCGCCTTCTTCGTCACGCTGTTCATCAAGGAGGTTCCGCTGCGTACGTCGGGTGCGCTGGCGCAGGCCGCCGAGGCCCAGCCGGACGTCACGGCCGTGGCCGAGGCCACCCCGGCGAGCGCCGCGGCCGTCTCGGCCGAAGCCGTCTCGACCGAGGCCGACGAGCGCGTCCCGAGCTGGGCCGTCGCGGACACCGGAACCGGCAACGGCAACGGCTCCGGTACCGAGGTCGGGGCCGCGGCCGCGGCCGGGCCCGAGGGCACCCAGCGGCTCGCGG
>NZ_JAPWHT010000117.1:0-24885 GCF_027270795.1 Streptomyces sp. ActVer | reverse complement strand
CGTCGTCCCCGTCGCCCCCACCCGTCCACCAGCGTCGCGACACCCGCCAACAGCACCACGGCCGCCAACGCGAGCCACCACGACGTATTCATGGAGATGACGGTACCGGCGTGACGGGGCCCACGTCCGGCCACCCCGCTGGCCCCCGAACCGGTGACACCGCAGGTGAGTTCCCCCACAACGGCCCTCGACGGAGGAGCGACAGGACCTTTTGCGCCTTACGCTCGACGGACCGCACGACCCCCGTCTTCACTCCCCGCCAGCGGAGGTTTCTGCTTTATGAAGCTCACCGTCGTCGGCTGCTCGGGGTCGTTCCCGTCCGCGGAATCGGCCTGCTCGAGCTACCTCGTCGAGGCCGACGGCTTCCGGCTGCTTCTCGACATGGGCAACGGTGCCCTTGGCGAGCTGCAGCGCCACTGCGGTCTCTACGACCTTGACGCGATCTTCCTCAGCCATCTGCACGCCGACCACTGCATCGACATGTGCGCGTATTTCGTCGCGCGCTACTACCGCCACGACGGCGGCCGCTGCGATCCGATCCCCGTGTACGGACCCGAGGGCACGGAGCAGCGCCTGACCACCGCGTACGCGGACACCCCCTCCGCCTCCTCCATGAGCGAGGTCTTCGACTTCCACACGGTCAAGCCGGGCTCGTTCGAGATCGGCCCGTTCTCGGTGCACACCGAGAAGGTGAGCCACCCCGTGGAGGCGTACGGCATCCGTGTCGAGCACGGCGGCCGGTCGCTCACGTACTCCGGGGACACCGGCGTGTGCGACACGCTCGACGAACTCGCCCGGGACACCGACCTGTTCCTCTGCGAGGCCGCGTTCACCCACGGCAAGGAGAACATCCCGGATCTCCACCTCAACGGCCGCGAGGCCGGCGAGACCGCGGCCCGCGCCGCGGCCCGCCGCCTGGTCCTGACCCACATCCCGCCGTGGACGGACCCGCAGGCGAACCTCGCCGACGCCCGAGCGGCGTTCGGGGGACCGGTGGAACTCGCCACGCCGCGAGTCACGTACGAGATCTGACGTCGTCCGTACGAGAACTGACGCCGTCCGTACGCAGCACCGCGCAGGGCCTGGACAGGCTATGCAGCACAAGGCCCCCGGAGCCGATCGGCTCCGGGGGCCTTCGTCATGCCTCAGACCTTGCTCACGCCTTGGCCCTCACGCCTTGGTGAGGTCCTCGACCTCCTCGTCGGGCTCGCGGCCCGGCGTCGCGAGGTTGAACCTGATGATCGCGAAGCGGAAGGTCACGTAGTAGATCGCCGCGAAGACAAGGCCGATCGGGATGATCATCCATGGCTTGGTGGCGAGGTTCCAGTTGAGGAAGTAGTCGATGGCACCCGCGGAGAAGCTGAAGCCGTGGTGGACGCCCAGCGCCCAGGTGACGGCCATCGAGATCGCGGTGAGGATCGCGTGGATCACGTACAGGACCGGCGCGATGAACATGAACGCGAACTCGATCGGCTCGGTGATACCCGTGACGAAGGAGGTCAGCGCGAGGGAGACCATCATGCCGCCGACGGCCTTGCGGCGCTCGGGGCGGGCGCAGTGCGTGATCGCCAGGGCGGCGGCCGGGAGCGCGAACATCATGATGGGGAAGAAGCCCGTCATGAACTGACCGGCGGTCGGGTCGCCGTGGAAGAAGCGCGGCAGGTCACCGTGCCAGACGGCACCGGCGGAGTCCGTGTAGGTACCGATCTCCTGCCAGGCGACGGTGTTCACGAACTGGTGCATGCCGACCGGCAGCAGCGCGCGGTTGATGGCGCCGAAGATGCCCGCGCCGACCGCGCCGAGGCCGGTCATCCACTCGCCGAAGTTGGTGATGACGTCGCCGATGGGCTCCCAGACGAGGCCGAAGAAGACGCCGACGGCGGTGCCGATGAAGGCCATCAGGATCGGTACGAGACGGCGGCCGTTGAAGAAGCCGAGCCAGTCGGGGAGCTTGGTGCGGTGGAAGCGCTGCCAGGTGACGGCGGCTATCAGGCCCATCACGATGCCGCCGAGGACCTTGGGGTCGTTGTAGGTCGCGGCGACGTCCGCGCCCTTCTGGACCTTGGCCTCGCTGATCGGGAACGCGGTGAGGACGTTCTTGTAGACGAGGAAACCGACGAGTGCCGCGAGCGCGGTCGAGCCGTCCGACTTCTTGGCGAAGCCGATGGCGATGCCGACGCAGAACAGCAGCGGCAGGTTGGCGAAGACCGCGTCGCCGGCGGTGGCGAACACGGACGCGACCTTGTTCCAGCCGAGCCCGTCCGCGCCGAACACATCGGGCTGGCCGAGACGGAGCAGGATGCCGGCGGCCGGCAGCACGGCAATGGGGAGCTGCAGGCTGCGGCCGACCTTCTGCAGGCCCTGGAGCAGGCCGGATCCCCACTTCTTCGCGGGGGCCGCCGGAGCTGTGGCGGTGGTCATGGTTCCTCCATGTGCAGGGTGCTGCCGGGGACGGGAAGAGAACGGAAGTGAATTGCACGGGGGATGGACAGCATCCACGTGGTCTACACCACTCAGTGGTGTAGACCTGTTGTAGCACGGTGAAGGTGAGATAAGGAACCCGCAGTTTTTGTGGCCTGAGCCATAGCGGAACAAGTGCGAGCAAACACGACGAAGGGCCCTCGGAACGGGGAGTTCCGGGGCCCTTTGTCGCGTTCCTGCCGCGGTGTGCGCCGCGTGATGTGCGGTGTGTGAGTCGTGTGCGGTGGGTCGTGGGCGGTGCTCGGTCGGTGGGGCGCTACGCCTTCGTCACGTCCTCGACCTCGTCCTCCGGCTCCCGGCCGGGCGTCGGCAGGTTGAACTTTGTGATCGCGAACCGGAAGACCACGTAGTAGACGGCGGCGAAGCACAGGCCGATCGGAATGATCGCCCAGGGTTTCGTGGCCAGATTCCAGTTGATGACGTAGTCGATCAGGCCGGCCGAGAAACTGAACCCGTCGTGCACACCCAGACCCCACGTCACCGCCATCGAGACGCCCGTGAGGATCGCGTGCACCACGTACAGCGCGGGCGCGATGAACACGAAGGAGTACTCGATCGGTTCCGTGATGCCCGTGACGAACGACGTCAGGGCGATCGACATCATCAGGCCGCCAATCTCCTTGCGGCGCTGGGGTTTTGCGCAGTGCGTCATCGCCAGGCACGCCGCCGGGAGCGCGAACATCATGATGGGGAAGAAGCCCGACGTGAACTGCCCCGCGTCCGGGTCGCCCGCCAGGAACATGTTGATGTCGCCGTGCACGACCGTGCCGTCCGGCTCGGTGTAACTGCCGAACTGGAACCACATGGGCACGTTCAGGAACTGGTGCAGCCCGATCACCAGCAGCGCGCGGTTGGCGAGACCGAAGAGGCCCGCACCCCACGAACCCAGGCTCACCAGCCAGTCGCTGAAGTCCTCGAGCCCCCGGCCGACCGGCGGCCACACCCACAGGCACAGCGCCGCGAACGCGATCGCCACGAACGCCATGATGATCGGCACGAGACGGCGGCCGTTGAAGAAGCCGAGCCAGTCCACCAGCTTCGTGCGGTGGTAGCGCTGCCAGAAGTAGGCCGCCATCAGCCCCATGATGATGCCGCCGAAGACACCCGGATTCTGGTACGTGAACACCACCACCGAGCCGTCGTCCGCCTGACAGCCGGCCGCCACCACCTTCGCCTGCTCCGCACAGTCCTCCGGGAACTGCCGCAGCACGTTGTAGTAGACGAGGAACCCGGCCACCGCCGCGAGCGCCGTCGAACCGTCGGCCTTCTTCGCCATACCGATCGCCACACCGACGCAGAACAGCAGCGGCAGTCCGAGCGAACCGTCCAGCAGAGCGCCGCCCGCGCCCGCCATCACCTTGGAGACATCCGTCCAGCCGAGACCGTCGGCGCCGAACACATCCGGCTGGCCCAGGCGGTTGAGAATGCCGGCGGCCGGCAGTACGGCGATGGGCAGTTGGAGGCTGCGGCCCATCTTCTGCAGACCCTGGAACAGGTTGTTCCAGCGGGCGCGCGCGGGCGCGGCGGCGCTGTCGGCACTCATCGGCGGTCCTCCCGCATCCTCCCGCGCCCCTCCACCGGCCTCCCGCCGCCCTCCGCACCCCCTGGAACGGGACCGGGTTTGGCGGCCGTTGGAAACTGGTGTAGACCAGTCGGCGAACGGTTGCGCTGTCGTGTTCGCCATCATTCGGTACGGGTGACGTGACCGCTCGCGAAGATGGGCCAACTGTGGGTTACTGCGACAAAGCGGTTCGGATCAGGGAGTAGGACATGGCCAGCAAGGCTGAGAAGATCGTCGCCGGGCTCGGCGGCATCGAGAACATCGAAGAGATCGAGGGCTGCATCACCCGGCTGCGCACCGAGGTCATCGACCCCAGCAAGGTCGACGAGGCCGCCCTGAAGGCCGCGGGCGCCCACGGCGTCGTCAAGATGGGCAACGCCATCCAGGTCGTCATCGGCACCGACGCGGACCCGATCGCCGCGGACATCGAGGACATGATGTGAACCCCCGGACTCCGGGCCCCGGCCCGGGGACCTGAGGACTCACTCCTGAGGGGCCGCTTCCGTTACCCGGGGCGGCCCCTCGGGCGTATACGACTAGGCTCGACGCCATGTCTCGAATCGACGGCCGCACGCCCGAACAGCTCCGCCCGATCACCATCGAACGCGGCTGGAGCAAGCACGCCGAGGGCTCCGTCCTCGTCTCCTTCGGCGACACGAAGGTCTTCTGCACCGCCTCCGTGACCGAGGGCGTCCCGCGCTGGCGCAAGGGCAGCGGCGAGGGCTGGGTCACCGCCGAATACTCCATGCTCCCGCGGGCCACCAACACCCGCGGCGACCGCGAATCCGTCCGTGGCAAGATCGGCGGCCGCACGCACGAGATCAGCCGCCTCATCGGCCGGTCCCTGCGCGCCGTCATCGACTACAAGGCACTCGGCGAGAACACCATCGTCCTCGACTGCGACGTCCTCCAGGCCGACGGCGGCACCCGCACCGCCGCCATCACCGGCGCGTACGTCGCCCTCGCGGACGCCATCACCTGGGCCCAGGGCAAGAAGATCATCCGCGCCGGCCGCCAGCCCCTCACCGGGACCGTCAGCGCCGTCTCCGTCGGCATCGTCGGCGGCGTACCCCTCCTCGACCTCTGCTACGAGGAGGACGTCCGCGCCGACACCGACATGAACGTCGTCTGTACCGGCGACGGCCGCTTCGTCGAGGTCCAGGGCACCGCCGAGGCCGAACCGTTCGCCCGCGAGGAGCTCAACTCCCTTCTCGACCTGGCCGTTCTGGGCTGCACGGAACTCGCTGTCGCCCAGCGCACGGCACTTGATACGGTCCTGGAAAGGTAAAGGACACACCAAGACGGCCTCCTGCCACGGGCAACCACGGCACCGGCCGCCGCGTCCCTACGAGTACGGGCGTACCGCACAACGCTGTACGCCCGGCCAGCACACACGGGGGCCTTGTGGCCTACGCAACGGGGCCCTCGGGCCTGACGCAACGGGAGGACCGTTCCATGGCCGCGAGCCGCCGCCGAACACGCCGTACCACCGCCATCGCCGCTGCCGTGGCAGCCGTCGCGCTGACGGCCGGGCTGACCACCGGCTGCGACGCCGTCAACAAGGCCCTGGACTGCGTCCAGACCGCCGACACCATCGCAGACAGCGTCACCGACCTCCAGCAGGCCGTGGAGAACGCCGCGAACGACCCGACGCAGGCCGGCGAGGCACTCGACTCCATCGACAAGAACCTCGACACCATCGGTGACAAGACCGACGACACCGACATCAACAAGGCCGTGGACGACCTCCAGAAGGCGGTCACCAACGTCCGCGACTCCATCAAGAACGGCGACGAGACCCCGGACATCAGCCCCGTCACGGACGCGGCCGGCGAACTCACCAAGGTCTGCACGCCGTAGCGGCAACGGCCGTCCCGCCGCGGGTGGCAGGGGATCGGATCACGGGCACCGGTGGGCGATCGCGGGCATCGCGCGAGCGGCTCGGCCCGCCTGGCTAGGGTGAGCACCATGACCCGCCTGATCCTCGCCACCCGCAACCCCGGAAAGATCACCGAGCTGAGGGCGATCCTCGCCGCCGCAGGTCTCCACCACGACCTCGTCGGCGCGGGCGCCTACCCGGAGATCCCCGACGTCAAGGAAACCGGCGTCACCTTCGCCGAGAACGCCCTCCTCAAGGCACACGCCCTCGCCCAGGCCACCGGCCTTCCGGCCGTCGCCGACGACTCGGGCCTGTGCGTCGACGTCCTCGGCGGCGCCCCTGGCATCTTCTCCGCCCGCTGGTCCGGCACCCACGGCGACGACGGGGCCAACCTCAGGCTCCTCCTCGCCCAACTCGGCGACATCGCCGACGAACACCGCGCCGCCCACTTCGCCTGCGCCGCCGCACTCGCCCTCCCCGACGGAACGGAACGCGTGGTCGAGGGCCGCCTCCTCGGGACCCTGCGCCACGAACCCACCGGCTCCCACGGCTTCGGCTACGACCCGATCCTCCAGCCCGAGGGCGACACCCGCACCTGCGCGGAACTCACCCCCGAGGAGAAGAACGCGATCAGCCACCGGGGCAAGGCGTTCCGCGGACTCGTACCGGTCGTACGGGAGTTGCTGGGCTGACAGCTCGGGACCTCGGCTACTCCGCCCCGCCGTACGGGCGCAGCGACACCCGCGCGTCCAGGTCGATGCCGTTCACGCCCGCCGGTGCCGGCAGCCGCAGCACCTTGTCTAGGACGGGTCCCAGCAGACCGCAGCCCGAAGTCCCCGGCACCGCAAAGCGGTTGTCGGCCACCCCGAAGGCGACGACCAGCGGATCCGGCGAGACGACCCTCGACGGATCCGTCTCCTTGAGCACCAGGTGGACCGGGGCCGCGTCGGTGCCTATGGAACAACCGCGCGGGACCCCCGGCCCGGATATACGGAACGTCAGATCCAGCTCGCCCCGCCGCTCGTCGTTGGACTCGAAGTCCGAATACCCGCCGTACCGAGGCGTGATCGACAGCGGTGTGCCCCGAACTCGTAGGGGAGTGGCGGCCATCGCCCCGAACACCTGACGGAACTCGCCGTCGACCCTGCCCTCCGCGAAGGTGATCGCCAGGGGCCGGCCGATCGGCACATCGGCGCGACCGAGGGTCAGATGCCCGGTGGCGGTCATGGCCTCGCACCGCCACTGGGCCGGATCCGCGCCTTCGGGAAGCTCGGAGAGGCTCGGACAGTCCGCGAAGCCACGCTGCCGCGCGTCCGTGTCAGCACCAGCACCTGCACCAGCACCAGCACCTGCACCTGCACCTGCACCTGCACTGGCACCAGCGTCGGCGTGCACGGGACCCGCAGTCGCCGCGCCCGTGCCGGCGGCGAGGGCCAGGGCGGACAGTGCCATGACGAGACGTCGGGCGCGAAGCATGAGGACCTCCAGGTGAATGGCGGACGGGCGGGAGGGTCCCGCGATGTCGATGTCCACGCCTCAAGGATTGCAGCCATTTCTCTGCAATGGAAGATCTGCAGAGAAATGACTGCAGACTTCACTCTGCAGAGATTCGGCTGTGTGGCGGTAAGGTGCCCCCATGAGCGATGAAGGCGAGCCCGAGCCCGGGCCGGAGGCCGAAGCGGGTGCCGAAGCGGGTGCCGAAGCGGGTGTTGAAACTGGCGGCGAGCGGCGCACGGTCAGCGACCCGGCGGCCCTCAAAGCCCTCGCCCACCCGCTACGGCTGAAGATCCTCCGCCACCTGGCCGTCTCCGGCCCGGCGACCTCCACGACCCTCGCCGCCGCCCTCGACGAGAACACCGGCACCCTCAGCTACCACCTGCGCCGCCTGGAACGCGGCGGCTTCATCGAGGACGTGCCGGAACGGCCCAACAGCCGCGAGCGCTGGTGGCGGGCGGTGCGCGGACTCGACGTACGCAGGCCGGCGCAGGACGAGATGGCCGACGGCGAGCGGGCGGTCGCGGGGGCCCTCGACCGGATGCGGCTCGACGAGGACATCGAGCTGGCCCGGCGCTTCACCGAGGAACAGGCCGAGTCGGACGGCTGGATGCGCGGCTCCCGCGGCCTCAGCCACCTCACCAAGGAAGAGGTGACCGCCTTCCACGACGCCTACCTCGACCTCCTGACCCGCTTCGCCCGGGGCCCCGAGGACGCCCCGCCGGACGCCAAGCCGGTACTGCTGCGATGGTTCGCGCTGCCGGTCGAGTAGTAGTCCCGCCGTTCGGGTACGGGCTCGGCGCAAAGAAATGGCCTGCGAATCGATCATTCGATTCGCAGGCCATCACTGTGCGGCGGAAGGGATTCGAACCCTCAAGCCGTTTCACGGGCCACAGATCCTAAGTCTGCTGCGTCAGCCGTTGCGCCACCGCCGCCGGCGCCTGCCATCGTACCGGTCGGGCGGGCGCCGATGAGCGGGGGTTTTGCGTCCCGCTGTTCTCCCCGGTTTCGGCCGCCTCCTCCGCATCAGGTGCCGGTGGACGCATGGCAGTTGGGGCACAACAGCCGCAGGTTCTCGCGCGTGCCTCAGGGCATCAGGGCCTCAGGTACTCAGATCCCCAAGTCCTTGATGATCTTCGCCACGTGGCCCGTGGCCCGGACGTTGTACAGCGCCCGTTCGACCTTGCCCTCCTCGTCCACCACGATCGTGGAGCGGATGACGCCCATGTAGGTCTTGCCGTAGTTCTTCTTTTCGCCGTAGGCGGCGTAGGACTCGGTGACCGTCTTGTCGGGGTCGGCGAGGAGGGTGATCTTCAGGCTTTCCTTGTCGCGGAACTTGGCGAGCTTCTCGGGCTTGTCGGGGGAGACGCCGATGACGTCGTAGCCGGCGCCGGCGAGGAGCTCGAGGTTGTCCGTGAAGTCGCAGGCCTGCTTGGTGCAGCCGGGGGTCAGGGCGGCCGGGTAGAAGTAGACGATGACCTTGCGGCCCTTGCGGTCGGCCAGGGAGACCTCGTTGCCGTCGGCGTCGGGCAGGGTGAAGGCGGGGGCGGTGTCGCCGGGCTGGAGTCGCTCGCTCATCTCGTGGGGTCTCCTTGCGGGGTGGTGGATACGCACCCGAGCGTAATGGGGGTGCCGGGCGGTGCGCGGCGTGCGGAGCTGACAGACTGTCGACCAGAGAAAAGGCCGAAGAGAACAGGCCACGGGAAGAACGACCACGACCACGGAGGCAGCGCGTGTCGGACACGTCGAGCACGCCGGACACCAGGACTCCGGCGCAGATCGAGGCGGACATCAAGCGCCGTCGCGAAACTCTCGCCGAGACGCTCGACGAGATCGGTGTGCGGGTGCATCCGAAGACCATCGTCGGGGACGCCAAGGCCAAGGTGGCGTCCAGCGTCGACCACACGCTCGGACGTGCCTACGTGGGCGTCAACCGCGTCGTCGGCGATGTGAAGGGGCAGTTCGTCACCGAGGAGGGGGCGCCGCGGCTGGACCGTATCGTGCCCGTCGCCCTCGTCGTGGTCGGAGTCGTCGGACTGCTCACCCTGAGCTCCAGGCGCCGCAGGGGCTGACCCGCCGTCACCCCTGCCCGCACCGGCGAGCCCACCCCGGCTGCACGCGCGCACCTGCGCCGGGCGCTCCGGCGGTCGGCCGACCGCACCCCACGTACGTACGAACCGTGTGAAGACAGGTAGGTTCGAGACGTGAGCGAGAAGAACCATCACGACAAGTTGCCCATCCGGATGCTCCACGACCGTGTGCTCGTGCGGCAGGACACCGCCGAGGGCGAGCGCCGTTCCGGCGGCGGCATCCTGATTCCTGCGACGGCGGCCGTGGGCCGGCGCCTCGCCTGGGCCGAGGTCGTCGCGGTCGGGCAGAACGTACGGACCGTGGAGCCGGGTGACCGTGTCCTGTACGACCCGGAGGACCTCGCCGAGGTCGAGGTGCGCGGCACCGCGTACGTGCTGATGCGCGAGCGGGACCTGCACGCCGTGGCGGCGGACCGGTTTGAGGGTTCTGAGGACTCGACCGGTCTGTACCTCTGAAACAGAGGCCGAAAGAGACAGAAGGGGCTGGTGACCGTCGTCACCAGCCCCTTTTGCTTGTCCTTTGCTACCTTTGGAAGGACCCCGACGAGACGCGCCGTACCGGGACTCGCAAAGACGACGCACCCCTGTTGATCAACGCCTGTTGATCCGTTCACGGAGGTGCCTCATGGCCTGGGTCCTGCTTGTCGTCGCCGGTCTGCTGGAAGTCGGCTGGTCGATCGGAATGAAGTACACCGACGGTTTCACGCGGCTCGTGCCGAGCGTTCTCACCGGTGCGGGCATCGTCGCCAGCATGTTCCTGCTGTCGTACGCGGCGAAGACGCTGCCCATCGGTACCGCCTACGGCGTCTGGGTCGGCATCGGCGCGGCCGGGGCGGCGGTGTTCGGTATGGCGGTGCTGGGTGAACCCACCACCGCCGCCCGGATTTTCTTCGTCTGTCTGCTGCTGGTTGCCGTGGTGGGGCTGAAGGCGACCTCCGGCCACTAGAACCGAAGACGGCCCGCGGACCGCCACGGCGCCACGGGCGCTGCAGGCACTGCAGGCACTGCAGGCACTGCAGGCACTACGGGAAGCCGCCCAACGTCGTCCCCGTGCCCCCGTCCTCGCCCCCGCCGTCCGTCGTTCCGCCGTCCGTCGTTCCGCCGTCCGTCGTCGTGCCGCCGTCGCCGGTGGTGCCGCCCGCGCCGTCGGTACCACCCGTGGGGAAGCCGGTGCCGCCGCCCGTCGTCGCGCCTCCGGTGGTCGTTCCGCCGTCGCCCGTGGTGCCGCCGTCGGTCGTCGTCCCGCCGTCGCCGGTGTTGCCGCCGTCCGTGGTGGAGCCGCCGTTGGTCTGGCCCTCGGTCGCGGGGGTCTCCTCGCCGCCGGTGGTCGTGCCGCCGTTGTCCTGTCCGGCGTCCGTGCCCGGCTGGTCCTCGTCGGGGTCGGCCGGCGGCAGTTGCTGCTCCTCCGCGCCGTCCTGGAGCCGCAGGTCGAACTCCTGGGCGGAGGTGCCCTTCAGGGCGGCCTTCGTGTACTGGGCCCAGATCTGCGCCGGGTAGCCGCCGCCGTTGATGCGGGGCTGCCCGAGCGCCCCGTACAGCGGCTTGTGCGCGCCCGTGTCGGGGTCCTGGCCCATGATGGCGACGACCGTGGCGAGGTTCGGGGTGTAGCCCGCGAACCAGGCCGCCTGGTCCTCCTCCGCCGTGCCGGTCTTGCCCGCCGCCGGCCGTCCGGCGGCCTGCGCGGCCGTGCCGGTGCCGCCCTCGACGACGCTCTGCAGGACCGAGGTCGTGGTGTCGGCGGCCTCGCGGCTCACCGCCTGCCAGGTCTTCCGCCCGGGCAGGTCCACCACGTCCGCGCCGTCCTTGGTGATCTTGTCGATCATCGTGTACGTGCCGCGCTTGCCGTGGTTGGCGAGGGTCGCGTACGCCTCCGCCATGTCGAGGACGCTGGCCGTGGCCGGGCCGAGCGCGATCGACGGGGACGCCGTCAGGTCGGGGGTGTCGGACGGGATGCCGAGGCCGACGGCCGTCTTCTCGACCTTCTCCGGATCGACGTCCACGGCCATCTGCGCGTACACGGAGTTCACGGACTTGTCCGTGGCGGTGCGGACCGGGATCTGCCCGTACGAGACCTGGTCCTCGTTCTCCGGGGCGTACGTGCCGCCCTCCCAGCCCTGTACGGGGCGCTTGTTGGTGCCGTCGTAGACGGTGTTCGGGGTGATCGTGCGGCCGTCCTGCGTGGTCGAGTCGTTCTGCACGGCCGCGGTGAACACGAACGGCTTGAAGGTGGAGCCGACCTGGTAGTCCCGGCGGGTCGCGTTGTTGTAGTACTGCTTCGTGTAGTCGATGCCGCCGTACATCGCGAGGACCCTGCCGGTCTTCGGGTCGATGGAGGCGCCGCCCGCGCGGACGTAGTTGTCGACCTTGCGGTCCTTCTTGTCGAGCTTCTCCATCACCTGGTCGTTCACGGCCTTCACGAAGGCGTCCTGCTTGGGCTTCTGCAGGGTGGTGGTGATGCGGTAGCCGCCGGCGTTCAGCTCGTCCTCGTCGAGGATCTTGTTGTCGGTCAGGTAGTCGTTCACGGCCTTCACGATGTAGCCGCGCTGTCCGGACATGCCGGCCGCGATCACCGTCTGCTTGGGCTCGGGGAACTTGATGCCCGAGCGCTCCGACTCGGTGATCCACTTCTTCTTGACCATGCCGTCGAGGACGTAGTTCCAGCGGGCCAGCGCCGCGGGCTTGTTCTCGGGGTGGGCGACGACGTCGAACTCGCTCGGCGCGTTCAGCAGCGATGCCAGGTAGGCGCCCTGGCCGACCGTCAGGTCCTTGGCGTCGACGCCGTAGTAGGCCTGGGCGGCGGCCTGGATGCCGTAGGCGTTGCGGCCGAAGTAGCTGGTGTTGAGGTAGCCCTCCAGGATGTCGTCCTTGCTCTTCTCGCGGTCCAGCTTGATCGCGATGAAGAACTCCTTCGCCTTCCGGGTGACCGTCTGCTCCTGGGCCAGGTAGTAGTTCTTCACGTACTGCTGGGTGATCGTCGAGCCGGACTGCTTGCCCTTGCCCGTCGCGGTGTTCCAGCCGGCGCGGATCATCGCCTTGGGGTCGATCGCCGACTCGCTGTAGAAGTCGCGGTCCTCGGCGGCCAGCACCGCGTGCTGGGCGTCCTTGGAGATCAGCGTCAGCGTCACGTTCTCCCGGTTGACCTCGCCGTCACGGGCGAGCTGGCTGCCGTCCGAGTACAGATAGACATTGCTCTGCTTCATCGCCGCCGAGTTCGCGGCCGGAACCTTCACCAGGTAGTAGCCGAGTGCGAACACGCCGATGAGCAGCAGGAGCCCGGTGAGGACCGTGCCGAGCACCATCCGCCAGGTCGGGATCAGGCGTCGCCATCCGGTGCGTTTCGGTCGCTTGGGCTTCTTGCCGGGTGTGTCCGGTGCCGCCGCGGTGGCGGGTCCAGGTTCCCTCGGTGCCCAGCCCTCGCTCGGCTGCTGCGGCTGCGGCTGGTCGTTCATGTTGTGCCGGACTCCCGTTTCGCGTCATACGTCTCGTACGCCCTCGTACGCCTTGTGCGCCCCTCCTTGAAGACTGTCGCACCCGGCGATTCGTTCCCGGGACGTGGCACGCGTCCCGGGGAGAAAATGCGTGGCACGCGGGACGGCCCCCGGACTAGGCTCCTGCGCTTTGGCCCGGACCGGCCGAAGGGGGCCCGACGTGGGGACTTGGCGGTTGTACACAGCCGTCGCGGCAGGCGCGTTCCGGCGGTACGCGACCTACCGGGTGGCCACCGCCGTGGGTGTGTTCACCAACACCGTCTTCGGGCTGATCCTGGCGTACACGTACATCGCGCTGTGGGACGAAAGGCCTGGCCTCGGCGGGTACGACCAGTCCCAGGCGGTGACGTACGTGTGGCTCGGGCAGGGGCTGCTCGCGGCGGTCGCGGTGATCGGCGGCGGCTTCGAGGACGAGATGATCGAGAGAATCCGTACGGGTGACATCGCGATCGACCTGTACCGGCCCGCGGACCTCCAGATGTGGTGGCTGGCGGCCGACGCGGGGCGGGCCGCGTTCCAGTTGGCGGGGCGCGGTGTGGTGCCGATGGCGTTCGGGGGGCTCGTGTTCCATCTCGCGCTGCCGACGGATGTCGGGACCTGGCTGGCGTTCCTCGTCGCCGTCGCCCTCGGTCTCCTGGTGAGTTTCGCGATCCGCTATCTCGTGGCGCTGCTGGCGTTCTGGTTCATGGACGGGGCGGGCGTGCAGCAGCTGGCGGTGCTCGCGGGGCTCTTCTTCTCCGGGATGACGCTGCCGCTGAACGTCTTCCCGGGCGCCCTCGGCGAGCTGGCCCGGGCGCTGCCCTGGTCGGCGCTGCTGCAGGCCCCGGCGGACGTGCTGCTCGGCGAGCGCACGGGCCTCGGGCTGCTGCGGACGTACGCCTTCCAGGCCGCGTGGGCCGTCGGGCTGCTCGCGGCGGCCCGCCTGGTCCAGTCGGCGGCGACGCGCAGGGTGGTGGTCCAGGGTGGCTGACGTTCAGGAGCGGCGAGACGTGCACCGGGGCTTCCCGCCGGCCGGTCGCTCGCGTGTGGTGGACGGACTGCGGGCCTACCGGCTGATCGCCTGGATGTGGATCCGCTCGACGATGGCGTACCGCGCGTCCTTCGCGATGACGGCCTTCGGCAACTTCGCGGGGACCGCGCTCGACTTCGTCACGATCCTGCTGATGTTCTCGCGGGTCGACGAGCTCGGCGGCTACTCGCTGGGCGAGGTGGCGTTCCTGTACGGGCTGTCCAGCGCCGCGTTCGGTCTCACCGATCTGGCGCTCGGCTCGGTGGACCGGCTCGGGCAGCGGGTGCGTGACGGCACGCTCGACACGCTGCTGGTGCGGCCCGCGCCGGTGCTCGCGCAGGTGGCCGCGGACCGGTTCGCGCTGCGCCGCCTGGGCCGGATCACGCAGGGGCTGCTGGTCCTCGGGTACGCGCTCGTCGTGGTCGACATCTCCTGGACCCCGTTGAAGGTGCTGATGATGCCGGTGATGGTGGTCAGCGGGGCCGCCATCTTCGCGTCGGTGTTCGTGGCGGGCGCGGCCTTCCAGTTTGTGGCGCAGGACGCGTCCCAGGTGCAGAACTCCTTCACGTACGGCGGCACCACGCTGCTGCAGTATCCGCCGACGGTCTTCGCGAAGGACCTGGTGCGCGGGGTGACGTTCGTGGTGCCGCTGGCCTTCGTCAACTGGGTGCCCGCGCTGTACGTGCTGGACCTGCCGTACCCGCTCGACCTGCCCGAGTGGGTCGCGTTCCTGCCGCCGCTGGTGGCGGTCGTCTGCTGCGCGCTCTCGGGGGTCGCCTGGCGCGCGGGTCTTCGTTCGTACCGGAGCACGGGGAGTTAGCCGCACATGGACACGCAGACGGAAACACAGAAGGGCCTCGGCCAGGCCGACGACGACTTCATTCGCCTCGACCGCGTGGAGAAGGTCTTCGACGTACGCAAGAAGACCGGTTTCATGCGCAGTGAGCGGCGGCAGGTGCGGGCGGTCGACTCGATCTCCTTCGCCGTGGCGCGCGGCGAGATGGTCGGCTACATCGGGCCGAACGGCGCGGGCAAGTCCACCACCATCAAGATGCTCACCGGCATCCTCACCCCGAGCGGCGGCCGGCTCCGGGTGGCGGGCATCGACCCCTCGCGCGAGCGCACCCGGCTCGCGCAGCGCATCGGGGTGGTGTTCGGGCAGCGGACGACCCTGTGGTGGGACCTCCCGCTGATCGACTCGTACCGGCTGATGCACCGCATGTACCGGATCCCGGACGCGCGGTACGCCGAGAACCTCGACCGGTGTGTCGAACTCCTCGAACTGGGCGAGCTGTTGGACGTGCCCGTACGGCAGCTCTCGCTCGGGCAGCGGATGCGCGGGGACATCGCGGCGGCGCTGCTGCACGACCCGGAGGTGCTGTACCTGGACGAGCCGACGATCGGGCTCGACGTGATCAGCAAGGCGAAGGTGCGGGAGTTCCTGCGGCACCTCAACGCCGAGCGCGGCACGACCGTCCTGCTCACCACCCACGACCTGACCGACATCGAGCAGCTGTGCCGGCGCGTGATGGTCATCGACCACGGACGTCTGATGTACGACGGGCCGCTGACCGGGCTGCACGGGATCGGCGAGAGCGAGCGGACGCTCGTGGTGGACCTGGAGCGTGAACTACCGCCCATCGAGGTCGAGTTGGCACGGGTCGTGAAGGTCGAGGGGCCGCGGCAGTGGCTGGCGTTCCCGGCGGCGGAGTCGGCCGCGCCGCTCGTGGCACGGATCGCCGCCGAGTATCCGCTGGTGGATCTGTCGGTGCGTGAGCCGGACATCGAGGCGGTCATCAGCCGCATGTACGCGGAGAAGGCAACCTCGTAGGCTTCAGTCCATGACGGACGAACTCCCCGGCGGGCTTCCCGAGCTGCGAGCCTCCGACGCCGACCGCGAGCAGGTCGCCGAGGTCCTGAGGGACGCCCTCGCGGAGGGCCGCCTCGACATGGAGGAGTTCGAGGAGCGTCTGGAGGCCACGTACAAGGCGCGTACGTACAAGGAGTTGGCGCCCATCACGCGGGATCTGCCCGCGCCCGGGGTGACTCCGCCCGCTCCCACCGTGTCGATGGTCAAGGGGAGCGCTGCCGAGCCGGGGAGCTGGGCGAGCCGGATCGTCGGCGGTGAGGGCTCGTCCCAGTGGGGCGTCGCGATCATGTCGGGGTTCGAGCGCAAGGGGCGCTGGACCGTGCCGAGGAAGTTCAACTCCTTCGCTTTCTGGGGCGGCGGTGTCATCGACCTGCGCGAGGCGAACTTCGCCGACGGCGAGGTCGTCGTCAACTGCGTCGCGATCATGGGCGGGATGAGCGTGATCGTGCCGCCCGGTGTCGAGGTCGTCGTCCGCGGCATCGGCGTCATGGGCGGCTTCGACCACACCGAGGAGGGCGTGCAGGGCGACCCCGGCGCCCCGCGCGTCGTCGTCACCGGGTTCGCCTTCTGGGGCGGTGTCGGTGTCGAGCGCAAGGTGACGAAGGCCGAGCGGCTCCGGCAGAAGGAGGAGCGGCGGCTGGAGAAGCTGGAGCGGAAGGCCGCGCGGCAGGAGGAGTTGGAGGAGTCCAGGCGCCGGGCCCTGGAGGGCTCCGGCTCCTTGGACCACCGGGACTCGCTGGATGACGCGCGGTCCATCCACCGGGCGGCGATGGAGCAGCACCGGGAGTTGATGCGGGAGCATCGGGAGGCCCGGCGGGAGGAACGGCGTGAGCGGCGGGACGATCGACGGGACCGGGACTGATCCCCGGCCCCCTGCCCGAGTGCTCCCGCAGGTGGTGTTGTCGGGTGCGGGTCCGTCGTGGCTTGTCGCGCCCCGCGGCGGAGCCGCAGATGTGACCGCCCCGCGCCCCTGAAAGAAGGGGCGCTGCCCCCGCGCCACCCCTGAAGGGGCGCTCACAGCTCGGCCGGGACCGATCCCTTCAGGTCGTTCAGGTCGAAGACCTCTGCCATGCGCCTGTAGCCCTTGTCGCTGGGGTGGAGGTGGTCGCCGGAGTCGTAGTCGGAGCGGAGGCGGCGGGGGTTGTAGGGGTCGCGGAGCGCCTTGTCGAAGTCGACGTAGGCGTCGTAGACCTTGCCGGCGCGGATCTGGGCGTTGACGGCCTGGCGGGTGTCCTCCAGGTGCGGGCGGTAGCCGCGGTGGCCCTGGAAGGGCATGAGCGTGGCCCCGACGACCCGCAGGCCCCGGGCGTGGGCCAGGCGCTTCAGTTCGCGAAGCCCGTCGGTGATCTTGTTCGCGTCGGTCTGCTGGGGCGTACGGAGGATGTCGTTGACGCCGAGGGCGACCACGACCGCCCTGACGTTCGTACGGCCGAGCACGTCACGGTTGAAGCGGATCAGACCGCTCGGGTTCTCGGCGGGCCGGCCGAGGCCGCTGCCGAGGACGCGGTTTCCGCTGATGCCCTGGTTGACGACGCTGTAGCGGGGCCCGTCAGTGTTGTCGCGTGGTTCGCGCAGCCGGTCCGCCAGGACGTCCGTCCAGCGCCGGTTCTCGCCCACGGACGAGGTCGAGCCGTCGGTGAGCGAGTCGCCGATGACGACGACCGTGCCGTCCGACTCGTTGCTCAGCACGTCCAGCGCGGTCACATAGCGCCAGTACGGCGTCTGCCCGGTGTACGCGGTGCCGGTCACGTCCTCCGTGAGGTCGCCCTCGGCGGTGTACGAGATCTGACGTGCCTGCGGGTGGATGGTGACCGGCCCGGACGGGGTCGGCGAGTACGTCGTCACCAGCACGTCCGTGTCGTACGGAACGAGCAGGCGCACGGCGTCGCTGACCACCTGCTGCCCGGCCGGCACGATCACCGACGGGCTGCCGCGGAAGGTGAGGCGGCGCATGGTGCCGGCAGCGGCGGCGGGGTTGTTCGCGGCGGCCGCGACGGCGACCGAGGCGTGCGTGATGCTGAGCGGCTGCTGCCCGTAGAGGTTGGACAGGGTGATGCGGGCCGCGGTGCCGCCGACGCCGACATGCACCACGTTGCGTACCGAACGGCCCGCCATTCCGTTGGCCTCGGTGCCGGGCTCCGCCCCGGACGGGGACGCCGACCAGGCGCCGACCCAGGTGCCGACGGACGCGGGGGCCGCCGAGTTGTGTGGCGTACCGCCGCCCACGAGCGGCTTCTCCTCGCCGTCGTCGGCTGAGACCCCGACGTATATGGCGGCTGAGATGACCACGACTACGGCGACGATCGCGGCCAGCAAGGCATAACCGTGACGCTTGGTCATGCGGTGCAAGTCTCCTCGGGCAGTGGGAGCCCGAGGCTCCGATGTGATGACCCCATGATGAGGCATGGCGCGGGGGGAGCAGACAGGGCCCCCATTGCCCCCGCCGCCCGTATCCGATTTTTCTGGCCCCGCCCGGCAAGACGCCGGGAACTCCTGTTCCGTTCCAGTAGTCGGTCAGGTTGGGACAATGTGTGCGGGGGACAGGGAACGGGTGGAGTGGATGGAAAGCGCGAAAGCGGATCAAACGGATGGAGCGGGGCCCGAAGGGCAGCATGCCCGGCCCGGCGGTGTGGCGAACCGCACGGTGCCCGGGCGCGCGATGAACTCGTTCAGCCCCGCGGACGAGGAGAAGTTCCGCGGGGTGCGCCGGATGAAACTCACGGCGACGGGCCTGCTGCTGTTCGTCGCCGTCGTCTACGTACTGGCCAAGTGGGCCGGGAACTCCGGCGCGGGCGCCTGGACGGGGTATGTCGCGGCGGCCGCCGAGGCCGGCATGGTCGGCGCGCTCGCCGACTGGTTCGCCGTCACCGCGCTGTTCCGGCACCCCCTCGGGATCCCCATCCCGCACACCGCGATCATCCCCACCAAGAAGGACCAGCTCGGCGTCTCCCTGGGCGAGTTCGTCGGGGAGAACTTCCTCTCGCGGGACGTCGTACGGCAGCGGCTGCGCGCCGTCGGCATCGGCAGCCGCCTCGGCACCTGGCTGGCCGATCCGGAGCACGCCGACCGGGTGACCGCGGAGCTGGCCACCGCCCTGCGCGGCGCCCTCGCCGTGCTGCGCGACTCGGACGTGCAGGCCGTCGTCGGCGAGGCCATCAACCGGCGGGCCGACGCCCAGGAGATCGCCCCCGGCATAGGGAAGATGCTGGAGAAGGTCGTCGCGGACGGCGGCCACCGGCGGGTCGTCGACCTGATCTGCGTACGCGCCCACGACTGGCTCGTCTTCCACAACGACCAGGTGATGGACGCCGTACAGGGCGGCGCCCCCGGCTGGACACCGCGGTTCGTCGACAAGCGGGTCGGCGAGCGCGTCTACAAGGAACTGCTGCGCTTCGTCACCGAGATGCGCGACATGCCCGCCCACCCGGCGCGCGGCGCCCTCGACCGGTTCCTCACCGACTTCGCCTCCGACCTCCAGTCCGACACCGACACCCGCGCCCGGGTGGAGAACCTCAAGCGGGAGGTCCTCGGCCGTGGCGAGGTGCAGGATCTGATCGCGTCCGCCTGGTCCTCCGTACGGCAGATGATCGTGTCCGCGGCGGAGGACGAGCGCAGTGAGCTGCGGCTGCGTGTTCGTGCCTCGCTGCTCTCGCTCGGGGCGCGGATGGCCACCGACGCGAAGCTCCAGGCCAAGGTCGACGGGTGGGTCGAGGGGGCCGCGGTGTACGTCGTGACGACGTACCGGGACGAGATCACCTCGCTCATCACGGACACGGTCGCGGGCTGGGACGCGGAGCACACCTCGAAGAAGATCGAGGCGCACATCGGGCGTGACCTGCAGTTCATCCGGATCAATGGCACGGTGGTCGGCTCGCTGGCGGGGCTTCTGATTTATGGGGTGTCCCGGGCGCTGGGGGCGTAGCGCTCCACGGGGTGTACGGGTGTGGGTTGCGGGTTCGTGTGCGGGCCCGGTGGGGGCTTGTCGCGCAGTCCCCGCGCCCCTGACGGGGTGCGGCCCCCTGCACCGGCGACCGTGAGCCGCCGGCCCGCACGGCTGTCGGGCGGCCCTCCCGGATTCCCCGACGCCCGTCGGGTGACCTGCGAGGATGCGCCGTGTCACCGTTTCCGGAACGACGCAGCGACGTGACGACGCAGAGCCGCGACGACGACGGGAACGCGCGTCGAATCGGAGGACGAGATGACGACCTACCCCCTGGACCCGGAGCTTGCCGCGGTCGTGCCCATGCTGCCCCGGGCCGACACCTCGGACCTCGAAGGTGCCCGGGCCGAGATGCTCGTCGGTATCACCGCGGCCCTCGAAGAAGTGGACGCCACCGGCGTGGACGTCTTCGACGTGGTGGCGCCCGGGCCGGAGGGCGCCCCGGACGTCCTCCTGCGCGGCTACCGCCCGCAAGGAGTCGAGGGCCCGCTCCCGGTGATCTACGACATCCACGGTGGCGGCTTCATGCTGGGCAGCGTCGAATTCGACCACGGCGTCAACGTGGCGCTCGCCCGGGAACTGGGCGCCGCCGTCTTCTCCGTGGAGTACCGGCTCGCCCCCGAGAACCCGTACCCGGCCGGCCTCGAAGACGCGTACGCCGGACTCGTCCACCTCACCAAGAACGCCGCCGAACTCGGTGTCGACCCCACCAGGGTCGCCCTCTTCGGCGCCAGCGCGGGCGGCGGTCTCGCGGCCGGTCTGGCGCTGCTCGCCCGTGACCGGGGCGGCCCCGCGATCGTCTTCCAGTACCTCGGCATCCCCGAGCTCGACGACCGCCTCGACACGCCCAGCATGCGGGACTTCACGGATACGCCCCTGTGGAACCGGCCCAACGCGATCGTCAGCTGGGACGCCTACCTCGGCAGCGGGGTGCCGGGCGGCCCCGATGTCCCGGTCTACGCGGCTCCTGCCCGGGCCACCGCCGAGCAGCTTGCGGGGTTGCCGCCGGCGTACATCTCGGTGATGGAGTTCGATCCGCTGCGGGACGAGGGGATCGACTATGCCCGTGCGCTGCTCGCGGCCGGGGTGAGTGTGGAGTTGCATCTGTTCCCGGGGACGTTCCACGGCTCGGCGATGGTCGCCCATGCGGAGGTCTCCCAGAGGGACGCGGCGGAGGCGGTTGCTGTGCTTCGGAAGGCACTTCGGTAGGTGCGGGGTGCCTGTTGCTTGTCGGGTGCGGGTGCGGGTGCGGGTGCGTTGTGGCTGGTCGCGCAGTTCCCCGCGCCCCTGAAAAGCGCCGGTGTCGCCGTGGCCCTTGCGTGGTTCCCCGCGCCCCTGAAAAGCGCCGGTGTCGCCGTGGCCCTTGCGTGGTTCCCCGCGCCCCTAAAGGGGCGCCAATCGCAGCGCGTACAGCGCCAGTTGGGCTCTGAAGCGGTCCTGGGGGTCGCTCAGGTGGTAGCCCAGGGCGGTTTCCACTCCCGAGAGGCGGGCGGCGACCGAGCTGTGGTGGAGGTGGAGGTCGGTGGCGGCGTGGCGGAGGGAGCCGGTGCGGAGGAAGGCGGTCAGGGCGGCCAGGGCCGCCGGGCCGCCCTTGCCCTCGGCGAGTTCGGCCAGGGCGCGCACGTCGGGCTGGGCCCGCAGCCGGTCTACGGGGATGTCGGCGAGCAGCGCCACCGGCCCGAGGGTGTCGTGGTCGACCACGGCCTCGTCCGGCAGCCCCGCCACATCGACGGCGAACCGCAGCGCGAGCCGGGCCTGCGCCCAGGAGACCCCGGCGTCCAGGGCGGGAGCACTGCCGCCGATCCCGATCCTTACCCCCTCGGCACCGTGCTCACGAAGCAGCGCCCGCAGGTCGTCGGCGGCCGACTCGGCACCCGGCGCCAGCGCCACGGCGAGCGGACCGACCGCTGCGACCCGCACACCGGGCCGCAGTTCGTGCCGCCCCAGCAGGGCCACCGAGGAGGCCCCGGCGACGGCGACCACCCGCAGCGGCTGCTCGGGCACCAGACCCAGCAGACGCAGCGCCCGTGCCCGGTCCTCGACGGCCTCTCGCTCCGACAGCACCCGCTCGACCAGCGCCGGGTCCGCCACCTGATGGGGCGCGCTGTCCTGCTCACGGCCGCCGTGTACGACGCCCGCGGCGATGGCCATCCACTCCAGCACCAGTTCGTCGAAGGGCCCGGGCGCACCCGCCCGCTCCAGCCACACCCGGCCGCCCGGCGCGAACTCGGCGCTCCCGGAGACCGTGCCGACAGGCCCCGCCGGTACGGTCCCGGCCGGCCCGAACCGCACGACACGCCCGCCCACCTCAAGGCCGGCCGGACATTCGGCCAGCCCCGCCGTGGACCGTACGAGCGACTCGGTGTCGAGCCGCCCGGCCCCGAGCAGCGCCTCGAAGTGCGCGATGACCCGCAGCGCCGCCGCAGCATCCGCGTCGAGGGCCGACAGCCGTAGCAGCAGTCCCTTCATGACCTGGGAGTCTAGGCCGCGGGCGAGGCGCACGGGCCGGTCGTGCGCCACCGGTGCACAGCTGTACGGCTGTGCGGTCGGCTCGGAGGAAGGCCCCGGCGATCTGAGTACGCGTACTCTGTCGGCCCTGTGTGCGTCTGAGGAACTCTCGTTCCCATGACCCCCATGACCGAGAAGCTGCTGGGCCTGCTGTCGAAGCGCCCCTGGACGGAACGCTGGCTGACCCGTCTGCTGGGTGCCGCCCTGTCCTCGGCGGCGTACCTTCTCTGCCTGCCCTGGGATCTGCGCAACCGCCCCGAGTCACCCGGTTCGACGACCGGGACGACCCCGGTGTCCGTCCTCGGCGTCGCGGCCCTGGCCGTGATCCTGCTCCTCCTGGCCCTGTACTTCGGCCACCGTGACGCCCTCGCCTGGCCACTGCTGCTGGTGGCGGCGCCCCCGGCGACACTCATGTACCTCTCGTTCCGCACGAACCCCGAGCCGCCGGACGCGTCCCTGTGGCCTCTGACCTGGGCGTTCTCCATGCTCGTGATGGCGGCGGGGGTACTCGTCGCCACGTCCGTCGCCCGGCAGTTCAGGGAGGACACGGGAGACTCGACGGACGGGCTGGTGTTCTCCCACTCCTCGTCGGGAGCGGGCGGCGGTTCCTCGGCCGTCAGGCGCCCGTCGTTGAACCCGGGCGGACGATCATGAGGATCGTGACCGTGGCCCAGAGCAGATTGAAGATGCCGGTGAACATGGCGAGCCGGACAGTGGCGCGGGGGTTCGCGGCGATGCCGGGGGATGTGGTTGTGCCGGTGCCGGTGCCGGTGCCGGTGGTGGCACCGGCTCCAGTCGTGTCGGCGGTGCCGGTGGTGGCGGCGACCTCGGTGGCCGCGTCCGCCCCGGCCGCCGCCTCCACCGCTTCGAGGAGTTCCTCCTGACGCGGCAGCACCAGCGCCAGCAGGACCGCCGCCGCGATCCCGGTCAGGGCCATCGAGGCGATCAGCCAGGCGTCGCTCAGTACGCCCATGCTCATGGCCGTGGCGAACCCGAGGACGGGAACGGCGATGCCGAGGCCCGCGTACACCCGGCAGATCCGGTGCAGCAGCCGTAGCGTCTCCGCCGCCCGCTGGTCCCCCGGATCGGCGAGGGCGCGGCGCGCGCCCGGCGGGAACATGCTGGCCGCCACGGTGACGGGCCCGACGGCGACGATCGCGGCAAGGACATGGAGAACGAGGAAGAACTTGGTCACGAGGGGACGGTAGGCGGCGTACCGGATCTTGTGGAAGTGGCGGTACTGCCAGGGTTCAACGGATTCTCGCCAACCGTCTCACTGGCCCTCCCGCCAGCCCTCTCGCCAGTCCCTGCGGGGCCACAGGCGGGCACCGGACCGACACCCCCTGTTGGCCAGAACCCGCGCCACCCCTACTCTTTCGCCATGCACACAGTGGCCGTACTGGTACTGGACCAGGTCATTCCGTTCGACCTCTCCGCGCCGATCGACACGTTCAACTGGGCCCGGCTGCCGGACGGCCGCGCGCCCTACCGGGTCAAGGTCTGCTCGGTGGCGGAGGAGGTGAGCGCGGGCCCGTTCTCCGTACGGGCGCCGTACGGTCTTGAGGCGCTGGCCGAGGCCGACACGATCGTCGTGCCGGGCACCGCCGACCCGACCGTGCCGCTGCCACCGGGCGTGGCGGAGGCCCTGTGCGCGGCGGCCGCGAACGGGACGCGCATCGCGTCGATCTGCGTCGGCGCGTTCATCTTCGCCGCCACCGGTCTGCTGGACGGACAGCGGGCGACGACCCACTGGACCGCGGCCGCGGACCTGGCGGCCATGTACCCGAAGGTGACGGTCGACCCGAACGTCCTCTACGTCGACAACGGCCAGTTCCTCACCTCGGCCGGCGCCGCCGCCGCGATGGACATGTGCCTGCACATGATCCGCCTGGACTACGGCTCGGCCGTCGCCGCGCACGCGGCCCGGATGTCCGTCATGCCGCTCGAACGGGAGGGCGGGCAGGCCCAGTTCATCGTCCACGCCCAGCCCCCGGCACCGGCCGGCACGACGATGGAACCCCTGCTGAGCTGGCTGGAGGAGCACTCCGACCGCGACCTGACCCTGGACGACATCGCGGCCCGGGCAGGCACGAGCGCCCGTACGCTCAACCGCCGGTTCCGCGAACAGACCGGCACCACGCCCCTGCAGTGGCTGCACCTGGCGCGGGTGCGCCGCGCCCAGCACCTCCTGGAGACCACGACCCACCCGGTCGAACGGATCGCGGTCCAGACGGGGTTCGGCTCACCGACGGCCTTCCGCGACCGCTTCAAGCGCGTGGTGGGAACGAGCCCGCAGGCCTACCGGAGAGCCTTCCGGGGAGCGCCGGTGAGCTAGGGTCCGGCCCTCCTCGGAGCCGGCCCGAAAAACGGGGACGGCTCCGAGAACCCGGGACAGCCCCGGGCAGGAGAGACGCCTCAGCCGCGCCGGTCGGCCACCGCCCAGGACGCCAGCGCCACGGCCCCGGCCACACCGAACACCGCGGGCCACGCGCCCACCTTCTTGGCGAGCGGATGCGATCCGGCGAACCCGGCGACGTACGCGACGGTCAGCGCACCCGCCGCCCG
>NZ_JAPWHT010000116.1:0-25112 GCF_027270795.1 Streptomyces sp. ActVer | reverse complement strand
TGGCCGGGCTGGCCCGGGCCCTTCGCCTGTCGGACGCCGAGCGCGACCACCTCCACCACCTCGCCGGCGCACCGCCCGGCCCGCCGCCCGGGCCCTCGCGCGAGGTTCGGCAGAGCATCCTCGACCTGCTGAGGCGACTGCCCCAGGCCGCCGCCATCGTGACGTCCGCGACGTGCGAGGTGATCGCCTGGAACGATCTGGCGGCCGCCCTGATGGAGGACTTCTCCGCCCTTCCGCGGCGCGACCGCAACCTTGTACGCCGTGTCTTCCTCGGGCCCCACCCGCAGGGGCGGCGGCTGTACGGAGTGTCGGACGCGGACGCGTTCGCGCGCAACGCGACGCAACGGCTGCGCGCCACCGCCGCCCGCTATCCCGACGACCCCGAGGTGACGGGGCTGGTGGGTGAACTCCTGGCCGGAAGCGAGGAGTTCGCCCGGCTGTGGGCCTCCCACGACGTGAGCGCCGAGCCCACCCTGTGCAAGACCTTCCAGCACCCGCTGGTCGGCCCGGTCACCGTCAACTGCGACGCCCTCGACGTCACCGACCGGGACCAGCAGGTCGTGATCTACACCGCCGCCTCCGGCTCACCGTCCGAGGAGGCACTGCGACTGCTGTCGGTCATCGGCACGCAGAGCATGGACGTGGGGCGCTGAGGCGGGCTGGGCCGGATACCTGGTGCGTGGTCCGGGTGGGCGGCCAAGCGACCCTCAGACCCGCGTATATGTGAGCCGTCGCCCGTCGGCCAGTTCGCGTACGAGTGTGTCGCCCTCGGTGCGCAGGGTGGAGGAGCCGCCGCGGACGCAGGGGCCGGACGAGGCGGCCCGGTCGATCGCCGGTGGTGCGAAGCGTGCCGGACCGTTCGTGTCCCCCACGGAGACCAGGTTCATGTCGGCCTCGCAGTGTTCGCCGCCGCCGTCCGAGACCAGCCCGGCGGCCGGGCTGCCCACCGGCGACCGGTCGATGGTCATGCGCTGCGTGCCGCCGTTGGCGAGGGGGCGCTGCCAGGTGCCGAGCAGTTCCTCGGGCAGCTTCTCCGGCCCTTTGATCCTGTGCAGTTCGGCGGTGCGCCCCGCCGCTTCCCAGCGGAGGGAGTCATCGCCGGACCGGGAGAGGACATGCTCGCCCAGGGCCGAACAGGAGCCCGAGGGGACACTGTTGACGACCTTGGTGTCCAGCCGTAGCGACGTACCGCCGCCGGACGGCTTGGCGGCGAGTTTGCCGTCGCTCTTGCACTCGTACTCCTTGCCGAGGCTGATGCTGGTGGCGACGACCTCGCCCACCTGCCCCGACGAGACGACGAACCGGCGGTACTGATCGGTGGGCTTCCCGTCCCGCTCGACCTCGCCCGCCCAGATGCCCACGAACGCCTTGGGCACGTCGGACGTCACGCCGCCGTTGTCGCCGGAGCCGGATTCCGAGCCTCCGTTGGGCAGTGGGAGATCTGCGGCCCAAGCGCCGTACACGCCTCCTGCCACCACGACGGCGGCCGCCAGCGCGAGCCCGGCCCGTCGGCCCCTGCCCGTCGGGCGAGGGCGCGGCGGCGGAGTCGACTCCGTGTGCCCGTGGTCCGGCCTCGGCACGACCTGGGTTCCCCACTCCGACCGTTCCGACTGCTCCGACGCGGGAGGTTCCTCCCAGGTCACGAGCGAGGCGACGGACGAAGTTTCGGACGAAGGCGTCGGCGCGCCCGGTGCGGGCGACGATACGACGGCGGCCGGTGCGGGCGCCGCCATCGCGCTCGCGTGCGGCGGAGTGTCCGTGTCCAGCAACTGGACTGCGCTGCGCCCCAGTTCGGCGATGATCTGGGCAGGCAGCCACGGCGGCGACGAGGTGCCGGTCGCCACCGGTTGCATCCGCGCGACCACCTGCTCCGGAGTCGGCCTGGCCGCCGGGTCCTTGGCGAGGCAGTCGGCGATGAGTCCCCGTACCGGCTCCTCGATCCCCGTCAGGTCCGGCTCCTCCTGCGCGATACGGAACATCACGGCATGGACGCCACCGGAACCGCCACCGCCGAACGGCGTCTGCCCGGTCGCCGCATATGCCAGGACCGTACCCATGCAGAAGACGTCGGAGGCCGGGCCGACCGGCTCGTCCCTGAGCTGCTCGGGCGACATGAAGCGGGGTGAGCCGACCAGCACGCCCGAGCTGGTCGGGGTCGAACCGGGTACCGCGTCCAGCGCCCGCGCGATGCCGAAGTCGATGACGCGGGGGCCGTCGATGGTGATCAGGACGTTGGAGGGCTTGAGGTCCCGGTGGACCAGTCCCGCGCCGTGAATGTCGAGCAGGGCGCAGGCGAGTCCATGGGCGAGGGTGCGTACGGAAGGGGCGGGGAGCGGGCCGTGTCCGTGGGGCGAGACGATGTGTTCGAGCGAGGGACCCGCGATGTAGCCGGTGGCCACCCATGGCGTTTCGGCCTCGGTGTCCGCGTCGAGGACCGGTGCCGTCCAGCGGTCGCTCACCCTGCGCGCCGCCGCCACCTCCAGCCGGAAGCGCTCGCGGAACTCGGGTTCGGCGGCCAGCTCCGGCTTGATGAGCTTGACCGCGACCGTACGCCCGCCCTCCGAACGCGCCAGACAGACCCGGCCCATGCCACCCGTGCCGAGGGTTCTGAGCAGCCGGTACCGGCCGATTCTGTCGCCAACCCCACCGGAGGTGGCATCGAAGTCGTCTGTCGACGGCTTCGTCATCTGACTGTCTCCCCTCGGTCGGCACTCCGCCCCACTCACCGCCACGAAGGGTCACGAGCCGGTGGTCCACGAGCTTCCGCTTGATGTGAACAGAGGCTACCCGGCTTCGAGTTGCAGGTGGTGCGACGTCCACAGGCTCTGCCTCCGCCGAACACGTGTACTCCTTGGAGTCCCACAGCCGGCGGCCGTCGTGGCCGGGCGACGACACGTGTGGACCACGCGCCGGTCAGGCGCGCCGAGTGACGATGCTGAGGGTGTTGGCGGCGACGATCGCCCCGATGCTCGCCCACTCCGTCCAGCCCAGGTTCTGGCCGAGGCCGGTCCAGCCGACCACGGCCGCGAGGACGGGGTTGACGCTCATGAAGAGCCCGAAGGCCTGGGCGGGTACGCGGCGCAGGGTGAACATGTCCGCGAGATACGGCACCGCCGAGGCGAGCACCCCGGCGGCGACGGCGTAACCGACGGCCTCGGCGGTCGGGGGGTGCCGGAGCACCAGGACGACGCCGACCGGCAGGAACATCAGGGCGGAGAGCCCCGACGCGGCGGCCGAACCCTGTGCACCGGGGACGCGTTGGCCGACGGTCCGGTTGAGGAGGATGTACGACGCCCAGCAGGCGGCGGCGAGCAGGCCCAGGGCCATCCCGGCGTAGTCGGTCGAGGGCTGGGGGCGCATCAGCGTCACCACGCCGGCGGCGGCGGCCACCGCGGCGCAGATGTCCACGCGGCGGCGCGCGGCGGAGAGGGCGATGGCGAGCGGGCCCAGGAACTCCAAGGTCACCGCCAGTCCCAGGCCGATGCGGTCGATGGCGCTGTAAAGGGACAGGTTCATCGTCCCGAACACCAGGGCCAGCATCAGCACCGGCCGCCACTGCCACCAGGTGAACGACCGCAGCTGCGGCCGGCCGACGGTCAGCAGGACGACCGCGGCGACGTACTGGCGGACCGCGACGACCCCGGCTGGACCGAGCACGGGGAACGCGAGGGACCCGATCGCGGCGCCGGTCTGCGTGGACAGACCACTGCCGATCATCGTGGCCACACCGGCGAGCCGCTGTGACCGTCCGGCCGGTTGCGGGTCCGGGATACCTGGGGCCGCCCGGCGCGCGGGTGCCGCGGGGCGGGGCGCGACTGTGGGGCGTACGGAGGCGGTGGTGCCCGGTGTGGGTGCGGCTCGCATGCTTCGATCGTGTGACTTGGCTGCTCTTGCGCAAAATGCACGCAGCCGTCCATCTATACGATTCAGTCATGGATGTGGAGCTACGGCAGTTGCGCTGTCTCGTCGCGATCGTCGACGAGGGCACCTTCACCGACGCGGCCATCGCGCTCGGCGTCTCCCAGGCGGCCGTGTCCCGGACCCTGGCCTCGCTCGAACGGGCCCTGGGCGTACGGCTGTTGCGCCGCACCTCGCGAGAGGTGGCGCCGACCCCGGCGGGACTGCGCGTGGTGGCGCACGCCCGGCGGGTGCTCGGGGAGGTGGCCGATCTGGTCCAGGAGGCGAGGTCGGGTCATACGCGTCTGCGGATCGGGTATGCCTGGTCGGCACTCGGCCGCCACACGTCGGCCTTTCAGCGTCGCTGGGCCAAGGCGCAGCCGGAGACGGACCTGCGGCTGGTCCGCGTCAACTCCGCCACCGCCGGTCTGGCGGAAGGCGCCTGCGAACTCGCGGTCGTGCGCAGGCCGTTGGGGGAGGACCGGCGGTTCGACTCCGCCATCGTCGGGCTCGAACGGCGCCTGTGCGCCCTGGCCGCCGACGACGCCCTGGCCGGGCGCCGCTCCGTCCGGCTCGCGGACCTCGGCGGGCGCACCCTGCTGATCGATCGCCGCACCGGCACCACGACCGCCGAACTCTGGCCGCCGGACGCCCGCCCGGAGACCGAGGAGACGTCCGACGTCGACGACTGGCTCACCGTGATCTCCAGCGGCCGCTGCATCGGACTGACGGCGGAGTCCACCGCCCACCAGTACCCCCGGCCCGGCATCGTCTACCGGCCGGTCCGCGACGCCGAACCCATCGCCGTACGCCTCGCCTGGTGGCGCGACGACCCGCACCCCGCCACCCAGGCGGCGATCGAACTGCTCACGGCTCTCTACCGCAACGGCTGACCGGCTTCAGCCAGTTGGTTCGATGCGGAAGAGTTCTACGCGGAACGGTTCTGCGCCGAACGTCGGTCCGATTCAGCCGACGTGCACCCGCGGCCGTCGTGCCCGGTCCGGCTCCGCCTCGCGGAGGACCTCCCGGGTGACCGGCGCGACCTCGCCCTGGCCGAAGAGGAAGAAGCGGAGGAAGTTGGTGAAGGGGTTGCCCTCGGTCCACTCGAAGTAGATGTGCGGGATGCAGCCGGTGGTGTCGCGGACGTGCAGGACGAGGGCGGCCAGGGCGTTGGGGACGGAGGACGACTCCAGGGTGAGGACGCGGTAGCGGCCGTGCAGGACCTCACCGCGTACGGTCAGGCCCGCCTCGAATTCCGACGGGTCCAGGACCGTGACCTCGACGAAGACGAAGTCCTCCGGGGCGGGGACGTCGTTGTCCGCGCGGATCTGCTCGATCTTCTCGCGGTACTCGGTGATGTCGCGGTTGTCGGGTTCGTTGGCGATGAACCGGATCCGGCGGCTGGCGATGTCCCGTACGAACCGCTGGGCCATGCCGTCCATGGTCACGCTGGTGACGCGGAGTTCGAAGGAACGGGCGAGACGCGAGAGGAGGGAGACGAGGATGATGCCGGCGATGAAGCAGGCGCCGATCTTCACGCCGTCCGGGCGCTCGATGACGTTCGCGACGGTGACGTAGAGGAAGACCGCCGAGATCACGGCGAAGGCGATGGTCCAGTTGCGCTGGCCGGCCTTGCGCGCGGCGATGGTCACCGCGATCGCGGCCGAGCTGATGAGGACCAGGACACCGGTCGCGTACGCGCCGCCCTGCGCGTCGACGTCCGCGTCGAAGATCCACGTGACCAGGAACCCGACCAGGGTGAAGACGATCACCATCGGGCGAACGGCGCGCGCCCAGTGCGGGGCCATGCCGTAGCGGGGCAGATAGCGGGGCATCAGGTTCAGCAGCCCGGCCATGGCGGAGGCGCCGGCGAACCACAGGATGGCGATGGTGGACGCGTCGTAGACCGTGCCGAAGGCGTTGCCCAGGTATTTGTGCGCCAGATACGCGAGCGCGCGGCCGTTGGCCTCGCCGCCCGGCTCGAACTCCTTCTCCGGGATCAGCAGCGTGGTGATGAAGCTGGTCGCGATCAGGAACACGCTCATGATGAGCGCGGCCGTGGTCAGCAGCTTCTTCGTGCCGCGGATACGGCCCTTGGGGTTCGCCTCGGTGTCGTCGGGGTCGCCCTCGACGTGCGGCATGACCGCAACGCCGGTCTCGAAGCCGGAGAGGCCCAGCGCCAGCTTCGGGAAGACCAGCAGCGCCACTCCCACCATCGCAAAAACGTTTCCGTGCTCGGCGGTCAGAGCGGTGGACCAGTCGTTGATCACATGCCCCTCGGTGGCCACCTGCCAGAGCCCGGTCACCACGACCACGACGTTGAGCGCCAGATAGAGGCCCACCAGCGCCACGGCGACACCGATCGCCTCCAGGAAGCCCTTGAGGAACACCGCGCCGAGAAGGGCGATGAGCACCAGCGTGATCAGCACTTGTCTGTCGTGCAGCGCGTCGGCCAGATGCGGGTTCTCCACCAGGTGGGTGGAGGCGTCGGCGGCCGACAGGGTGATGGTGATCAGGAAGTCGGTCGCGGCGAAACCGAGCAGGGTCAGGACGAACAGCTTGCCCTTCCAGAAGGTCAGCAGCCGCTCCAGCATGGCGATCGAGCCCTCGCCGTGGGGGCTTTCCTCGGCCACCCGCCGGTACACCGGCAGCGCGCCCGCCAGCGTGACGACGACCAGCACGATGGTGGCCACGGGTGACAGCAGCCCGGCGGCGAGGGCCGCGATGCCCGGCTGGTAGCCGAGGGTGGAGAAGTAGTCGACGCCGGTCAGGCACATCACCCGCCACCAGCGCTGTCCCTTGTGCACGGGCTCCGGCTCGGCGGGCCGCAGCGCCGCCTGCCGGCCCTTGCCCATGTCGGACAGCCCCTCCAGCATCCAGGCGCGCAGGCGACTGGGCGGAGGGTGTTCGGTGGTGGCCATCGGCGTGCTCCTGATGTCCGGCTCAGCGTGCGGTTTCCGGCCATCACGCGGACGGCGGCACCAGCGTATGCAGAGCGTGACGCACAGGCCCACGGATGAGGCCGCCGTGGGCGTCAAGCTTCCGTTAAGAGAAGCCGTGCGACCGTCGGTGGGACATCAGGACGACGACGTCCTGGCTTCGAGGGAGTGGCCTGGGCCATTCGAGGGGACCCAGCGTCTGGTGGCGGATCTGCTGACGCCACAGCCCGGCGACTACTTCCTGGACGCACTCGATGTGCCCAGCGTGGCCGAGCTCGGGATTCCCGCGCTCTACCTCCTCGGCGAGGGCGATCGTGCGCTTCCCCGGCCCGGCGCCGAGTTCGCGGCGCGGCTGGGACTGGAACCCGTCATGGTTCCTGGGACCCACGAGGGCCTGCTCACGCACCCTGATGACGTTGCCGAGGCGATCCTGAACGGCTGAGGTCGCGTGAACGAGGGCCCGGACGTATGAGGGCGCGCGTGCATGAGGGCCCGGACACATAGGGGTGCGAAGGAGCCTCCGTGGTGGCCGCGTTCGCCGCCGGTGGAGACGGCGGAGCTGTCGGCGGCGACGGCCGGTCGGCGTGGTCGTCGTGGGTCGTGATCGCCGCCCGCCCGGCGGCCGTCACGACCAGGATCACCGTTGAACGTCCGTCACCCCCGTCCAGCCGTCGAGCGGTGGCGTGGGTGTAGGCGAGGACGCGGTCGCGGACGGCTCCGCCTAGGAGTTGGTAGACGGGCTGGTCGGTGGCCCTGCCCTTGATGTCCCACAGGGCGAGGTCGACGGCGCCGATGGAGGTCATGGTGACCGGGCCGCGCCGCCAGTAAACCCCGCGGTACAGGTACTGCCAGGTGTCCTCGATACGGGCCGGATCGCGGCCGATCAGCAGCGGGGCGACGTGGTCGCGGAGGTAGGAGGCGACGACGAGTTCGCGGCCGTTGAGGGTGGCGTCGCCCCAGCCGACCAGCCCCTCGGCGGTGGTGATCTTGAGGGTGACGAAGTTGCGTCCCGGGCTGGCCACGATGACGTCCACCGAGACGATGGTGTCGCGCTTGCTCATCGGACCCTCTCCACGATGTTGTGCAGCCCCTCGCCGGCCGCCAGCCGGCGGATGTTGGCAGTGATGTCGGACATCCGGCGGGCGAAGGCCTGCCGGGTGAGCCCCGAGGAGTGCGGCGTCATCAGCACGTCGGGCAGCTCGTGGAAGGCGTGGCGGCTCGGCGCCCCCGTGTTGCCCGAGGCCGGGTAGTCGTACCAGACGTCGATCGCGGCGCCCCCGATCACGCCGTCGCGCAGGGCTGCGTACAGCGCGTCCTCGTCGACGACCGGGCCGCGGCCGACGTTGACCAGGACGGCCGACCCGCCCATGCGGGCCAGTTCCGGCGCGCCGATCAGCCCGGTGGTCCGCTCGGAGAGCGGTACCGAGACCACGACCACGTCCGCGGTGTCCAGAAGGGCGTCCAGATCGTCGACGCGCCCCGCCCACACCAGCTTCTCGGCCACCGCGTCGATGTCCCCGCGTCGGGTGACGGCCACGCCTCGGGCGCCGAACGTCCGGAAACGTTGCCATGTGCGTGCACCGATGTGCCCGAACCCGACGAATCCGATCGTGGTGTCCGCCAGCGCGTCGGGCCACGGCGCGCCGGGCGAATGGACGGGGGAGTCCCAGGTGCCGCGCCGCAGCGCCGCGTCCTGACGCAGGAATCCGCGCCGCAGCAGGACCGTGGCGGCCACGATGTACTCGGCGATCGAGTCCTCGTGATGGAAGGTGTTGGCGACGAGGGTGCCCGGAGGCAGCGCCGCGACGTCGATCTTGTCGATACCGGCACCGGCGGCGTGCACCAGGCGCAGACCCTTGCCGGCCGCCGCCATCTCGGGCGAGCACACCCCCGACACCAGCACGTCCGCGTCGCGCAGGGCTTCGACCACGGCGGCGGTGTCCGCGGGGTCGGGCCAGCTCACGGTGGTCCGGCCGGGCAGGTCGGCCTCGAACTGCTCGCGCAGGGGCGCCAGATTGGGGTCGGCGACGACGACGTTCAGACCGGCGGGGTTCAGGGGCGGATCCTTGTGCGTCATGCGTGCTCCCTGGTGACGGGGGGCGTGCGGGTCGTCGCGACCGGTCCGGTGGAGCCGCGGACCACGAGCTGGGTGGGCAGCCGCTGGGTGCGCGGCTCCCGGTGCTCGTCACCGATGGCCTGGGAGAGCATCTCCAGGCTGAGCGCCCCGGCCCGGTCCATGGGGACCGCGATGGTGCTCAGTGCGGGGTACGCGGTCGCGGCGAGCGGCATGTCGTCGATGCCGACCACGCTGAGGTCGTCCGGGACGCGCACCCCGAGCTGCCGCGCTCCGGCGATCACACCGAGGGCGACGAGGTCGTTGTGCGCGATGACGGCAGAAGCGCCCGAGGCGATCACGCCGGCCGCCGCGGCGGTACCGCCGGCCACCGTCTCCGACTGCCAGCCGAGCACCTCCAGCTCCAGGCCGACCCGCTCGGCCTGGGCACGGGCCAGGTCGACGCGGTGGCTGTTGGACCACGAGTGCTGGGATCCCTGGACGTACGCGAGGTGCCGGTGCCCCAGCGCCGCCAGGTACTCGACGGTCTGACGCAGCCCGTCACCGGCATCCGCGAGAACACAGTCCGCGGTGGTGGTCTCACGGTTGACGAGCACGACTGGCGTGTCGCCGCAGAGCGCGAGAACGTCCTCGGCGTCGAGCCGGGGCGAGCACACGACGAGCCCGGCGGACCTGGCACGCAGCTGCGTGATCACCGCCCGCTCCCGGTCGGGATCGAAGTCGGTGTCGGCGAGCACGATGGTCTGCCCGCGGTGCCAGCCCTGGGCCTGCGCGGCCTTCACGAAGGCGCCGAAGACCGGGTTGGCGATGTCCGGCACGACCACGGCCACGGTGGCGGTGTCCGACGGCAACTCGGCGGGACGTGGCGGCGGCGGTGGCTCGTAGCCCAGCTCTTGCGCAACTTCCAGAACCTTGCGCAAGGTCTCCGGCCCCAGTCGCTGGGGGTCGCTGAACGCCCGGGATGCCGTGGAAAGCGCCACATTCGCGCGCTTCGCGACGTCGGTCAAGGTGGGGGCCACGCTGCCACTCCGTTCCGCAGTTACCGCTGCATGAACTCTGCGTTACCCATACTCGGCAAGCTTGCGCAACCTTGTCAATGCTTGCCGCGAGATGAGTTCCCGAGGTGGATCGGGGGCAGGGAGTGGCGGGGCAGGTCACTGAACGTCATGAATTGGGGGCCCTCGGCGGTTGGCGCCTTGAGGGTCGCGCGGACCGGCGCTCGCGGTGAAATGGGCACGGCAGGGTGAGCGGACCGGCAGGGAGCCTCGCGCTCATCGGCGCGGCCCGGAGCGCCCCCGCAGCGGCCGGGGGATCGTCATTCCCGCTGCTCGTCGGCGGGTGCCTTGAGTAGTCGGTCCAGTTCGTTCCCGGCCTCCTCGTACCCGGCGTCCGAGATCCGCTGCAGCTCGCGCAGGTCGCCGGTCGCCTTCGCGCGTCGGGTGAGCAGGAAGCCCGCGTGCATGGATCCCTCGTCCAGCAGCTCGCTCAGTTCCTCAAGGTCGCCGACCGAGTCGGCAAGGTCGGCAAGGCGGTCCAATGCGGCCTCGTTGCCCGCGTCGGCCAGCTCGCGCAGGGTCTCCCGATCGGCATTCGTGTTCGTCATGGGGCCATGCTGCAACCCCGCCCCAGGGGCAGGGTCAAGTGGCACGATGGCCGGGTGATCACCATCGGGCAGCTGGCCGGGTACGTCGGGGTGTCGGTCAAGACCATCCGCGTCTACCACGACAAGGGTCTGCTCCCCGAGCCGGACCGCGACGCGTCCGGCTACCGGCGGTACGGCGCGAACGACGTCGTCGACCTGATCAAGATCCGGACGCTCGCCGAAGCCGGCGTCCCCCTGGCCCGTATCCGGGACCTGAGATCGGCGAGCGACGAGGAGTTCCAGCGGGCGCTGCGCGAGATCGACGACGGGCTCACCGACCGCATTCGTGGCCTGCGGGCAACGCAGGGGCGCCTGCGCAGGCTCGCCGCCGGGGATCTGGCACCGCTGCCCACCGAGGTCGGCGCCCATCTGGAGGACCTGGCCCGGTGGGGATTCACGCCTCGTTGGGTGGACCTCCAACGCGACCTGTGGATCCTCGTGTTCGCCACCCACCCGGACCGCGCGATCGCCCTGTTCCACGACCAGGCCGAGATCCTGGCCGACCCGGCGCTGCGGCAGCTCTTCCTCGACTACGACCAGGCGTACGGCCTCGACGCGGACGATCCCCGCATCGACGAGCTCGCCCACCGGGCGGTCGAAGCGACCCGTGAACGCTACGGTTCGGACGAACTGCCCGGGCTGGACGTGGCCTCCGAGGTCCCCGCCCTCATCCAGGGCACGGTCAACGCCTCGTCCCCGGCATGGCAGCGCATCGACACGCTGATTCGCGCACAACTGGACATGTGAGCTGATCGTCAACCGTCCGGGGCAGTGACCCGTCAAGGCGGTGTCAACGTCCTTGCGACCGGCGACAAGGATGCGTCAAGGAGTGCTCCGAGTGCCCTGGACAAGCGCTTCGGTAGGGGAAGTAACCGTTCCCCTCGGGGAGTTGATCGCCAGTGAGCGGAGCACGTCGGCTGCGATGAGTGACGTACGGGACAGGACGAGTGACGTACGGACCGGCGGGAGCGAGGCAGGGGCCGGTGCGGGTGACGTACGTCCTCGACGCCCCGGACGCCTCAAGGTCTACCTCGGAGCCGCCCCGGGAGTGGGGAAGACCTACCGCATGCTCGACGAGGCGCGGCGCAGGGCGGGGCGTGGCGTCGATGTCGTGGTGGGGTTCGTCGAGTGCCACGGGCGGCCCGGCACGGAAGGGATGCTCGACGGTCTGGAGGTCGTCGAGCGGGCCTCGTGCGTCTACCGGGGCGGGGAGTTCGAGGAGATGGACCTCGCCGCCGTCCTCGCACGGCACCCGCAGGTCGCGATCGTCGACGAGTTCGCCCACAGCAACGTCCCCGGCGGCGGCCGCAACCCCAAGCGGCGGCAGGACATCGAGGAACTGCTCGCGGCCGGGATCGATGTCGTCACGGCCCTCAACATCCAGCATCTGGAGTCGCTGAACGACGTCGTCGAGAAGATCACGCGCGTACCGCAGCACGAGACGGTGCCCGACGAGGTCGTACGACGGGCCCATCAGATCGAGCTGGTGGACATCCCGCCCGAAGGGCTGCGCCGACGGATGGCGCACGGCAACATCCACGCGCCGGAGAAGGTCGACGCGGCGCTCGCCGACTACTTCCGGCCCGGCAATCTGACCGCGCTGCGGCAGCTCGCCCTGCTGTGGGTCGCCGACCGTGTCGACGAGGCGCTGCAGACCTATCGCTCCGAACACGACATCGGCGGGGTGTGGGAGACCCGGGAGCGGGTCGTGGTCGCGCTGACCGGCGGGCCGGAGGGGGACACGCTGATCCGGCGGGCCGCCCGCGTCGCGGACCGCTCGGCGGGCGGTGATTTGCTCGCCGTGCACGTGACCCGCAGCGACGGCCTCGCGGCGGGCGCCTCGCACGCCTCCCTGGCCCGGCAGCGGCGGTTGATCGAGGACCTCGGCGGCAGCTACCACTCCGTGATTGGCGACGACGTCGCCGCCGCCCTGGTGGAGTTCGCCCGCGCCGAGAACGCCACCCAGCTCGTTCTCGGCACCAGCCGCCGTGGCCGCCTCGAACGGTTCGCCACCGGACGCGGCACCGGCGAGACGGTCGTCGAGCTCTCCGCCGACATCGACATCCACATGGTCACGCACGAGCGCGCCGGGCGCGGCACGCTGCTGCCCTCACGCAGGCGCACCCTCTCGACCGTACGCAGGATCGCGGGCCCGGTCGCCGGTCTGCTGCTGCCGGTGGCGCTCACCTTCCTGCTCGACCTGGACATCGCAAGGGACAAGCTCAACCTCACCAGTGAGGCCCTGCTCCTCCTGCTCACCGTGGTGGGGGTGGCCTGCATAGGCGGGGTCGCGTCGGCGGTGATCGCGTCGGTCACGGCGTCGTTGCTGCTCAACTACTGGTTCATCCCGCCCGTCGGGCAGTTCACGCTCAACGATCCGAACGCGCTGCTGGCCCTGGCGGTCTTCGCGGTGGTGGCCGCCACGGTGGCCGCGGTCGTGGACCGCTCGCTGCGGCTGTCCCGCCGCTCGGCCCGCGCCACCGCCGAGGCCGAGACCATGTCCTCGCTCGCCGGCACCATCGTGCGGGGCGGCGCGACCATACCCGCCCTGGTGGAACGTACCCGCGAGACCTTCGGCATGGACTCCGCGGAGCTGGTGGACGAGCCGCCCGGAGAGGACGGTGTGTCGGCGGTCCCGGCGGGCCCCGGTGCCTTCCTGGTCCTGCGCGGCCGCATTCTCCCGTCCTCCGAACGGCGCGTGCTGGCCGCCTTCGCCGCGCACGTGGGGTCTGCGGTCGAGCGGTCCCGGCTCGCCCGGGCCGCCGCCGAGGTCGAACCGGTCAAGGCCGCCGACCGTATGCGTACGGCGCTTCTGCGGGCGGTCGGCCATGATCTGCGCACCCCGCTCGCCGCGGGCTGGGCAGCCGTGTCCTCGCTCCGCAGCCGGGACGTGGAGTTCTCCGACGAGGACCGGGACGAACTCCTCGCCACCGCCGACGAGTCCATGGCCAGGCTGAACCGGCTGATCGAGAACCTCCTCGACCTCAGCCGCCTCCAGGCAGGCGCGCTCACCCTCGACCTGCGCGCCACCGCCCTGGAGGAGGTCCTCCCCGCGGCGCTCGCCGACACCCCCGAGGTCGAGGTGGCCGACCTGGACGAGGTGCCCGCCGTGCTGGCCGACCCGCCCCTGCTCGAACGGGTGATCGCCAACCTGGCAGGCAACGCCGTCCGTCACAGTCCGGCGGGGCGCAAGGTGCTGCTCGCCGCCAGCGCCCACGCGGGCCGTGTCGAGCTGCGTGTCGTCGACCGCGGCCCCGGCCTCCCGTCCACCGACCGGGAGCGGCTCTTCGAACCCTTCCAGCGCCTGGACGACACCGACAACACGACGGGCCTCGGCCTGGGCCTGGCGCTCTCGCGGGGCCTGACCGAGGCGATGAACGGCACCCTCACCCCGGAGGACACCCCGGGCGGGGGTCTGACCATGGTGCTGTCCCTGCCCTTCGCCGAGCAGGTGCGGCGCGCCAGTGATACGCAGAGATCAGGAGGCGGCTCATGAGCTCCGAAAGCGGCATACGAGGGCTTGGGCTCTCGGGCACCGAGGTGAACGCAGGAGGTGACGGTGTGATGACCGGCTATCCGCTCCGGGACCGGCTCGCCCTGCTCGCGGGCCTCGCGGGACCGTTCCTGGTGGCACTCGTACTCGTGCCCTTCCGCACCGACCTGTCCCGTACGAACGCCGCGCTGATTCTGGTCGTGGTCGTTGTCGCGGTCGCCGCCCTCGGGAGTCGCGTGGCGGGCGCGCTCGCGGCACTGTCGGCGGCGGCCTGGTTCGACTTCTTCCTCACACGTCCGTACCAGACGTTCGACATCAACACCTCCGCCGACATCGAGACCGCGGTACTTCTGCTGGTCGTCGGCCTGGTCGTGTCCCAGCTCGCGGCCCGCGCCCGCCGCCTGGAAGTGATCACGGTGACGTACGCCGACCACCTCCGCCGCATCCACGAGACCGCCGACCTCGCCCAGTCCGCCAAGTCCTCGGACACCGTCGTCGACCACGTCCGGGGCCAGCTGACCGAAGTGCTCGGCCTGCGCGCCTGCCGCTTCGAGTACGGCACCCTCCTGGGCCGGCCGCCCCGCCTGGAACAGGACGGGAACATCGCGGTCGGCCGTCGGCACCGGGACGTCGACATCGACGGCTGGCCGGACGGCGAGATCGAACTCCGCACCTACGGCAACGGCCACTACCTCGGCCGCTTCATGCTCACCCCCGGCCCGGGACCCGTACCGCCGCTCCGGGCCCGCCTCGTCGCGGTCACCCTCGCCGACCAGACGGGCGCGGCCCTCGACACGGCCGGTCCGGTGAAGGACGGCTGATCCCGGGGAGCTCATCCCCGGGAACGGCACGGGCGGATCACCGGGCCGTCAGGACCACGTCAAGGTTGGGGCCTTCGGCGCGAAGAAGCCGCAAGGAGCCGTCGGACATGGCGGGAATCGGACAGAACCTGAGCGCACCCGCGCATCGCTTTCCCGCGTGCACGGGCCTTTCCGTGCGTGAAGGAGTGAGTGTCCCATGTCTGTCCTGACGATCGAGCCGGGCGAGGCCCCCGCCGCCGAGGAACCGCCCGATACCGGTGAGCGGCACCGGCTCACCGCCGTCACCGGCCTGGCAGCGCTCTCGCTGGACGCGATGGCGTCGGTGGCGTACGGCCCCGAGGCGATCGTCCTCGTACTGGCCGCGGGGGGCGCGTACGGCCTCGGCTTCACCCTGCCGGTCACGCTGGCGATCGCCGGGCTGCTCGCGGTGCTGGTGGCCTCGTACCGGCAGGTGATCGCGGCGTTCCCGGACGGCGGCGGGTCGTACGCCGTCGCGAAGACGCATCTGGGAGCGCGGACGAGCCTGGTGGCGGCGGCCTCGCTGGTCCTGGACTACGTACTCAACGTCGCCGTGGCGGTCACGGCCGGTGTCGCCGCTCTGACCTCGGCCTTCCCCGCCATGTACGGCGACCGGCTGTGGCTGTGCCTGGTCGTGCTGGTGCTGATCACGGGCGTGAACCTGCGCGGGATCGTGGAGTCGGCGCGGGCGTTCATCGTGCCGACCGCGGTCTTCGTCGTCTCGATCCTGATCCTGATCGGCGTCGGGCTGTTCCGGTCCGCGCCGGTCAGTACGGAGGCTGCCGCGGGCCATGCCTCGGTGCTCTCGGACAACGCCACCACGGTCGGTGCGCTGCTTCTGCTGAAAGCTTTCGCCTCGGGCTGTTCGGCACTCACCGGTGTGGAGGCGATCGCCAACGCCGTGCCGTCCTTCCGCGTCCCGCGCGTGAAGCGGGCGCAGCGCGCGGAGGTGGCGCTGGGCGCGGTGCTCGGCGTGATGCTGATCGGCCTGTCCGTGCTGATCTCCCGTTTCCACCTCCAGCCGGTCGAGGGCGTCACGGTCCTCGCGCAGCTGGCGGACGCCTCGCTCGGCCACAACTGGGCCTTCTACGTCATCCAGTTCGCCACCATGATCCTGCTGGCGCTCTCCGCGAACACGTCCTTCGGCGGGCTCCCGGTCCTGCTGAAGCTGCTGGCCCGCGACAACTACCTGCCGCACGTCTTCGCCCTCAAGGCCGACCGCCAGGTCCACCGCCACGGGGTGCTCGCGCTGTCCCTGGTCTCCGCCGCGCTGCTGGTCTTCTCCGGCGGTGACACCAACACCCTCGTGCCGCTCTTCGCCATCGGCGTCTTCGTCGGCTTCACGATCGCCCAGGTCGGCATGGTCGTCCACTGGCGCGGGGAGCGGGGGAAGGGGTGGCGCGGGAAAGCTCTGCTGAACGGCTTCGGCGGCCTCCTGACCGGTGTGTCGGCCGTGGTCGTGACGGCGACCAAGTTCGAGGAGGGCGCCTGGCTGATCGTGATCGCCCTGCCGCTGCTGGTGGCGGCCTTCACGGCCGTGCACCGCGCGTACGCCCGGATCGGCGAGCGCCTGGGCCTGGGCCGCATCCCCGAGCATCCGCACCGCGACCGCTCCGTGGTGATCGTGCCCGTGTCGAACCTGTCGCGGCTGACCGTCGAGGCACTGAACGCCGCCGCCTCGCTCGGCGACGAGGTGCGCGCGGTGACCGTCTGCCACCCCGACCCCGAGGACCGCGCCCAGCTGTACGCCCTGGAGCGCGACTGGGCCCGCTGGGACCCCGGGGTGCCGCTGGTCCGGCTCACCTCCGAGCGCCGCGCCCTGGGCCGTCCGATCGCCGCGTACGTGGGCGAGACGGCCGCCGCCGAGCCCGGCACCCGTGTCACCGTCCTGATCCCCGAGGTCGAGCCGGACCGGCTGTGGCAGCGGCTGCTGCAGAACCAGCGGGGTGCCGTGGTCGCCCATGCCGTCCGGAAGGACACGGACGCGGTGATCTGCCGGCTGCGGTTCCGCATCTGATCCCGCATGTCCCGCGCCGGAGACGGACGGGGTGTTCAGGCGCCCGAGGGGTTTGGTTCACGCAGATGGATCAGCCCGCCGTATGGGTTCCGTCAAAGCCGTACGAACCTGCGTATGGGAGCCGTCAACGGCGCTCGAATCCGGCCAGAGAGGCGCTTTCCTCTAATCGTCCGTTCGATTCGAACCTCATCTAGGAGCTTGCGATGGCCGACGTGGCCTTCGTCGTCACCACGATCGCGGTGTTCGCGCTGGTGGCTCTCGTCGCCAAGGGGGTGACGAAGCTGTGACCGCCGAGAACATCGTCGGCCTGATCGTGGCCGTCGCCCTGCTGGGCTATCTCGTCCTCGCCTTGATCTTCCCGGAGAGGTTCTGAGAAGCGATATGGGTCCCGTCCTCGCTGGTGTCCTTCAGCTGCTCGCTCTGATAGCGGCACTGGCTCTCGCCTACCGTCCCCTCGGCGACTACATGGCCAAGGTCTACTCCTCGGACAAGCACCTGCGCGTCGAGAAGTGGATCTACAAGGGCATCGGCGCCAACCCGAACACGGAGATGCGGTGGCCCGCGTACCTGCGTGGTGTCCTCGCCTTCTCCGCGGTGAGTGTGCTGTTCCTGTACCTGCTGCAGCGCTTCCAGGGCAGCCTGCCCGGCTCGCTCGGCTTCTCCTCGATCGACCCGGACCAGGCGTTCAACACCGCCGCGTCGTTCGTCTCCAACACCAACTGGCAGTCGTACTACGGCGAACAGGCCATGGGCCACGTCGTACAGACCGGCGGACTGGCGGTGCAGAACTTCCTGTCCGCCTCGGTCGGTATCGCGGTGGCCGTCGCACTCGTCCGCGGCTTCGCGCGCTCGCGCACCGGTGAGCTCGGCAACTTCTGGTCCGACCTGGTGCGCGGCACCATCCGCATCCTGCTGCCGATCTCGGTGATCGCCGCGATCGTGCTCGTCGCGTGCGGCGCGATCCAGAACTTCTCCGGCATCCACGAGGTCGGCCAGTTCACCGGCGGCTCGCAGCAGTGGAACGGTGGCGCGGTCGCATCCCAGGAAGCCATCAAGGAGCTGGGCACCAACGGCGGCGGCTACTTCAACGCCAACTCCGCCCACCCCTTCGAGAACCCCAACGCGTTCTCCAACCTCTTCGAGATCTTCCTGATCCTGCTGATCCCGTTCGCGCTCACCCGGACCTTCGGCCGGATGGTCGGCTCGCTCAGGCAGGGCTACGCGATCCTCGCCACGATGGTCACCATCTGGATCGGCTTCACGGCCCTGATGATGTGGACCGAGTTCGCCCACCACGGCCCGGCCTTCGATGTCGCCGGCGGTGCGCTGGAGGGCAAGGAGACCCGCTTCGGCGTCGGCGCCTCGTCGATCTTCGCGGTGTCGACGACGCTGACGTCGACCGGCGCGGTGGACTCGTTCCACTCCTCGTTCACCGGAGTCGGCGGCGGCATCACCATGCTCGGCATGCAGCTGGGCGAGATCGCGCCCGGTGGTACCGGATCAGGCCTCTACGGCATGCTGGTCATGGCCATCATCGCGGTGTTCATCGCCGGTCTGATGGTGGGCCGTACGCCCGAGTACCTGGGCAAGAAGATCGGCACCCGCGAGATCAAGTTCGCCGCCTGCTACATCCTCATCACCCCGGCGCTGGTGCTCGTCTTCACCGCCGCGGCGATGGCCCTGCCGACCCCGGGCAACTCGATGACGAACAGCGGCGCGCACGGTTTCTCCGAGATCCTGTACGCCTACACCTCGGCCTCGAACAACAACGGTTCGGCCTTCGCGGGTCTGAACGCGGACACGCAGTGGTTCAACAGCACGCTGGGTCTGGCGATGCTGCTCGGCCGCTTCCTGCCGATGGTGTTCGTGCTCGCGTTGGCCGGCTCGCTCGCCGAGCAGAAGCCGGTGCCCGCGACCGCGGGCACGTTGCGCACCGAAAAGCCGCTGTTCACCGGGCTGTTGGTGGGCGCGATTCTCATCATCACCGGTCTGACCTACTTCCCGGCGCTCGCGCTGGGGCCGCTGGCCGAGGGGCTGGCGTCATGACCACCCGCATAGAGAAGCAAGAGGACACCGTGTCCACGACTACTCCCACTCGGGCGCCGCACAGCGATGTGCCGACCGGTCACAAGGACGAAGGACGCGTCGGCGCGGGTCTGTTCGACCCGAAGCAGCTGCTGAAGTCGCTGCCGGACGCCTGTCGCAAGCTCGACCCGCGGGTGATGGTCAAGTCCCCCGTGATGTTCGTGGTGTTGGTGGGCTCGGTCCTGACGACCGCGTTCTCCTTCAAGGACCCGGGCGACTGGTTCGGCTGGGCGATCAGCGCCTGGCTCTGGCTCACCGTGATCTTCGCCAACCTGGCGGAGGCGGTGGCCGAGGGCCGCGGCAAGGCGCAGGCGGACACCCTGCGCAAGGCCAAGACCGACACCGTCGCGCGCCGGCTGTCCAAGGACGGCGGCTCCGAGGAGCAGGTGCCCGGCACCGAACTGCGCGTCGGCGACCTGGTGGTCTGCGAGGCGGGCGACATCATCCCCGGCGACGGTGACGTCGTCGAGGGCGTCGCGTCCGTGGACGAGTCGGCCATCACCGGTGAGTCGGCCCCGGTCATCCGCGAGTCCGGCGGTGACCGGTCCGCGGTCACCGGCGGTACGAAGGTGCTGTCCGACCGCATCGTCATCAAGATCACGACGAAGCCGGGCGAGACCTTCATCGACCGCATGATCGCCCTGGTCGAGGGCGCGGCCCGGCAGAAGACGCCCAACGAGATCGCGCTGAACATCCTGCTCGCCTCGCTGACGATCGTCTTCCTGCTGGCCGTCGCCACGCTGCCGCCGTTCGCGGACTACGCGGGCACGCACCTCACGATGGTCGTGCTGGTGGCCCTGCTTGTCTGTCTGATCCCGACCACGATCGGCGCGCTGCTCTCGGCGATCGGCATCGCGGGCATGGACCGGCTGGTGCAGCGGAACGTACTCGCCATGTCCGGCAGGGCAGTCGAGGCGGCGGGCGACGTGTCGACCCTGCTGCTCGACAAGACCGGCACCATCACGCTCGGCAACCGGCAGGCCGCCGAGTTCGTACCGGTGAGCGGCACCACCGACGCCGTCCTGGCCGACGCCGCCCAGCTCTCCTCGCTGGCCGACGAGACGCCCGAGGGCCGCTCCATCGTCGTCCTGGCGAAGGAGAAGTACGGGCTGCGCGAGCGGAGCCAGGGCGAGCTGTCCGGCGCCGAGTGGATCGCCTTCACCGCACAGACCCGCATGTCGGGCGTGGACGTCGACGGGCGCAAGATCCGCAAGGGAGCGGCCGGTTCGGTCATGGCCTGGGTCCGGGAGCAGGGCGGCGAGGTGTCCGAGGACGCCGACACCCTGGCCAACCGGATCTCCGAGGCGGGCGGCACCCCGCTGCTCGTGGCGATCGAGGACCGCGAAGGCGCCCGGGTGCTGGGCGTCATCCACCTCAAGGACGTCGTCAAGGACGGCATGCGCGAACGGTTCGACGAACTGCGCCGCATGGGCATCAAGACCGTCATGATCACGGGCGACAACCCGCTGACCGCCAAGGCGATCGCGGACGAGGCCGGCGTCGACGACTTCCTCGCGGAGGCCACTCCCGAGGACAAGATGGCCCTCATCAAGCGGGAGCAGGCGGGCGGCAAGCTCGTCGCGATGACCGGCGACGGCACGAACGACGCCCCCGCGCTGGCCCAGGCGGACGTCGGCGTGGCGATGAACACGGGTACGTCGGCAGCGAAGGAGGCCGGCAACATGGTCGACCTCGACTCCAACCCGACCAAGCTCATCGAGATCGTCGAGATCGGCAAACAACTCCTCATCACTCGGGGCGCGTTGACGACGTTCTCCATCGCCAACGACGTCGCGAAGTACTTCGCGATCATCCCGGCGCTGTTCGCGGCGGTCTATCCGGGCCTGGACAAGCTCAACATCATGCAGCTGTCCTCGCCCGACTCCGCGATCCTGTCCGCGGTCATCTTCAACGCGCTGATCATCATCGCGCTGGTGCCGCTCGCCCTGCGCGGTGTGCAGTACCGGCCGGTGAGCGCGGACAAGCTGCTGCGGCGCAACCTCGGGATCTACGGCCTGGGCGGACTGATCGCGCCCTTCATCGGCATCAAGATCATCGACCTGCTCATCTCCCTCATCCCCGGAATCGGCTGATCGCCAATGAACAACTCGGTATCCAACACTGCTCGGTTGCTCTGGGCCGGCCTGCGCGCGCTGCTCGTCCTGACGGTGGTGACGGGCATCATCTACCCGCTGGCCATCACCGGCGTCGCCCAGGGCCTCTTCAACGACAAGGCGAACGGCTCGGAGATCAAGGCGAACGGCCAGGTCGTCGGCTCCTCGCTCATCGGCCAGGCGTACAACCTGCCGCTGAAGAAGGGGCAGGAGACCCCGGAGCCGGACCTGAAGTGGTTCCAGGGCCGTCCGCAGAACGGCCTGGGCACCAACAGCGTCAACACCCAGTACAAGCTGATCCTGTCCGGCGCCACCAACCGCTCCGGAGACAACGGCGCCGTCGACGGAGTGTGCCCGAAGGACCCGGCGAAGGCGGAGGAAGCCACCCTCTGCCAATGGGTCGTCGCCGCCAAGGACGCCGTCATCAAGGACAACTCCGTGAACGGCTACACGGTCAAGAGTGTGCCGCCCGACGCGGTCACCTCCTCCGGCTCCGGCCTGGACCCGGACATCTCCCCGGCGTACGCCGACATCCAGGTCCACCGGGTCGCGGAGAAGAACGGGCTGTCCGTCGCCCAGGTCCAGAAGCTGGTCGACGACCACACCGACGGCCGTACGCTCGGCTTCATCGGAGAGCCCACGGTCAACGTCCTCCAACTCAACATCGCGCTCAAGGAACTCGTGGCGAAGAGCTGATGGCCTTACGCGCACCATGCGGGAGTCGGCGGCCGGGGCGACACCCCGATTCGTCGACTCCCGCAGCCGTGCAGCTCGTTCCGCACGACCTCGGCCCTCCGTGCAACAGGAAAGGCGTACACCGATGACCCGGGTACTGGTGGTGGAGGACGACCCTCAGCTCGTCCGGGCCCTCGTGATCAACCTGGAGGCCCGCAAGTACGGAGTGGACCCGGCACCCGACGGCGCCACCGCGCTCCGGGTCGCCGCCGCGTGCCAGCCCGACGTGGTCGTCCTCGACCTGGGCCTGCCGGACATGGACGGGGTGGACGTCATCAAGGCCCTGCGCGGCTGGACCCGCGTACCGATCCTGGTGCTCTCGGCCCGCCGGGCCTCCGACGAGAAGGTGGCGGCGCTCGACGCGGGCGCCGACGACTACGTCACCAAGCCGTTCAGCATGGACGAACTGCTGGCCCGTCTGCGGGCCGCCGTCCGCCGGACCGAGACCGCCCCGCTCGCCCAGGAAACCGCCACGGTCACGACGGACGACTTCACCATCGACCTGCTGGCGAAGAAGGCCACCCGGGCCGGACGCGACATACGCCTCACGCCGACCGAATGGCATCTGCTGGAGATCCTGGTCACCAGCCCCGGGCGGCTCATCACGCAGAAGCACCTGCTCCAGGAGGTGTGGGGCGTCTCCCAGAGCAACAAGACCAACTATCTCCGGGTCTACATGGCGCAACTGCGCCGCAAGTTGGAGACGGACCCCTCCCACCCCCGCTACCTCATCACGGAACCCGGCATGGGCTACCGCTTCGAAGGCTGAAGCGGCACTTCGGACACCCGCCCCTGACACACCGACCCGCCTCGACACCCCCGCCCCGGCACCCCCGCCCGTAGAGACGAAGAGACGAGAAGATGGCACGCGGCAAGCTTCGGATCTACCTCGGTGCGGCGCCGGGCGTCGGCAAGACGTACGCGATGCTCTCCGAGGCGCACCGCCGTGTCGAGCGGGGCACCGACTGCGTGGTCGCGTTCGTGGAGCACCACAACCGGCCGCGTACGGAGGTGATGCTGCACGGCCTGGAGCAGATACCCCGCAGGGAACTGGAGTACCGGGGCACGGTCTTCACCGAGATGGACGTGGACGCGGTGCTCGCCCGGCACCCGCAGGTGGCCCTCGTCGACGAGCTGCCCCACACCAACATCCCCGGCTCGCGCAACACCAAGCGCTGGCAGGACGTCGAGGAACTCCTCGCGGCCGGCATCGACGTGATCACGACCGTCAACATCCAGCACCTGGAGTCGCTGGGCGATGTCGTCGAGTCCATCACCGGCGTACGACAGCAGGAGACCGTGCCGGACGAGGTCGTGCGGCGGGCCGACCAGATCGAGCTGGTCGACATGTCCCCGCAGGCGCTGCGCCGCCGGATGGCGCACGGCAACATCTACAAGCCGGACAAGGTCGACGCGGCACTGTCCAACTACTTCCGCCCCGGCAACCTGACCGCCCTGCGCGAACTGGCGCTGCTGTGGGTGGCGGACCGGGTGGACGAGTACCTGACCGAGTACCGCAACGAGCACCGGGTCTCGAAGATCTGGGGCTCCCGCGAACGGATCGTCGTGGGCCTCACCGGCGGACCCGAGGGCCGTACGCTGATCCGCCGGGCCGCCCGGCTGGCGGAGAAGGGCGCGGGCGGCGAGGTGCTCGCCGTCTACATCGCCCGCAGCGACGGCCTGACCTCCGCCTCCCCGAAGGAACTCGCCGTCCAGCGCACCCTCGTGGAGGACCTGGGCGGCACCTTCCACCACGTCATCGGGGAGGACATACCGACGGCGCTCCTGGACTTCGCGCGCGGGGTGAACGCCACCCAGATCGTCCTCGGGGTGTCCCGCCGCAAGGGCTGGCAGTACGTCTTCGGACCGGGCGTCGGAGCCACGGTCGCCCGGGAGTCGGGGCCCGACCTCGACGTCCACCTGATCACCCACGACGAGGCGGGCAAGGGACGAGGCCTGCCCGTCGCCCGGAGCGCGCGGCTCGGCCGGTCCCGGGTCATCTGGGGCTGGCTGGTCGGTGTGGGCGGCCCCGCCCTCCTGACACTGCTGCTCACCGGCGTCACGCCTTCGGTCGGCCTGGCCAACGACATGCTGCTGTTCCTGACGCTGACGGTGGCCGCGGCCCTGCTCGGCGGCCTCTACCCGGCGCTGGCCTCGGCCGTGGTGGGCTCGCTGCTGCTGAACTGGTTCTTCACCCCGCCCGTCCACACCTTGACGATCGCCGACCCCAAGAACATCGTCGCCATCGCCATCTTCGTGGGTGTCGCCGTCTCGGTCGCCTCCGTGGTGGACCTCGCGGCCCGGCGTACGCACCAGGCGGCCCGGCTGCGGGCCGAGTCGGAGATCCTCTCGGTCCTGGCGGGCAGTGTGCTGCGCGGGGAGACCAGCCTGGAGGCGCTGTTGGAGCGGGTCAGGGAGACCTTCGGCATGGAGTCGGTCGCCCTGCTGGAACGGGACAGCGACGTCGATCCGTGGACCTGCGCGGGCAGCGTGGGCCCGCGGCCCTGTCAGAGCCCCGAGAACGCGGACGTCGACATGCCGGTCGGCGACCACATGGCGCTCGCGCTGTCGGGGCGGGTGCTGCCGGCGGAGGACCGGCGGGTGCTCGCCGCGTTCGCCGCGCAGGCCGCGGTGGTCCTGGACCGCCAGCGGCTCCAGTCCCAGGCCGACCAGTCACGTGCGCTGGCCGAGGGCAACCGCATCCGCACCGCCCTCCTCGCCGCCGTCAGCCATGATCTGCGCACCCCGCTCGCCGGCATCAAGGCCGCGGTCTCCTCGCTCCGTTCGGAGGACGTGGCCTGGTCCGAGGAGGATCAGGCGGAGCTGCTCGAAGGCATCGAGGAGGGCGCGGACCGGCTGGACAACCTTGTGGGCAACCTGCTCGACATGTCCCGGCTCCAGACCGGCACCGTCACGCCGCTGATCCGCGAGATCGACCTCGACGAGGTGGTCCCGATGGCGCTCGGCGGGGTCCCCGAGGACAGCGTGGAACTGGACATCCCCGAGACGCTGCCGATGGTCGCCGTCGACCCCGGCCTGCTGGAGCGGTCGGTCGCCAACCTCGTCGAGAACGCGGTGAAGTACAGCCCGGCCGAGGAACGGGTCCTGGTGTCGGCGAGTGCCATGGCCGACCGCGTGGAGGTCCGGGTGGTGGACCGTGGCCCGGGCGTCTCGGACACGGCCAAGGACCGCATCTTCGAACCCTTCCAGCGGTACGGCGACGCCCCGCGCGGCTCCGGGGTGGGCCTCGGCCTCGCGGTCGCCCGCGGCTTCGCCG
>NZ_JAPWHT010000115.1:0-25621 GCF_027270795.1 Streptomyces sp. ActVer | reverse complement strand
CGAGAGGCATGGGGATCACTCCTGGTGGGAGAGGGCGCGGACGGTGCGGGACGGGTCGACGAGGTCGAGGCGTCTCGCGCCGCCGGCCCCCTCGGCCCCTGCGGCGGACGCCTGCTCGGCGGCGGTCCAGGACCAGCCGGTCAGCGCGAGAGCACCGGTGCCGGCGGCGGTACCGGCCAGGACGGATCTTCTGGTGACGGACATGCGGGATCCTCACGGCGGCGAAAGGTGAACCAGGAAGGGAGTGACGGGGAGGGGAAGGGGCTGCGGGCCGCTCGACGTCGGCCACGACCGGCCGCGCGGGGCTCGGGCTACTTGAGGGAGCCGAGCGTGACTCCGGAGCGCCAGAAGCGCTGCATCGAGATCATCAGGATGACCATGGGGATGAGGGAGAGCAGCGAGCCCACGACCACCATGCCGGTCAGGTCGGCGGACGTGTCGACCTTGACCTTCAGCCAGGAGTAGAGGCCGACCATCACGGTCCACTTCTCCGGCGTACGCAGGAACACCAGGGGTCCGAAGAACGAGTTCCAGGAGCCGACGAAGCCGAGCAGGAAGATCGTCGCCGCGCCCGTGGACATGAGGCGGGCGCCGACCGTGAAGAAGATGCGGTACTCCCCCGCGCCGTCGATGCGGGCCGCCTCCAGGAGTTCGGGCGGGATGGCGCCCTCCGCGTACACCTTGGCGAGGTAGACGGAGAAGGCGTTGAACAGGCTCGGCACGATGATCGCCGACGGGGTGTCGACCATCCGCAGGTCCGTGAAGAGCAGGAAGGAAGGGATGGTGAGCAGCGCGTGCGGGACGAGGAAGGACCCGATGATGCAGCCCATCAGTACGCCCCGGCCGCGGAACCGGTACATCGCCAGGCCGTATCCGCAGGCGACGCAGACCAGGGTCATGCCGGCGGTGCCGACGACTCCGTAGAAGAGCGTGTTCCACAGCCACTTGAGGAAGATGCCGTCCTGGTAGGTGAACAGCGCCTTCAGGTTGTCCGTGAAGTGCAGGTCGGAGAACCACAGGCCGTTGGTGGTGTAGAGGTCGGACTGGTTCTTGGTCGCCGAGACGATCAGCCACCACACGGGGGCGAGCGAGTAGAGGGTGAAGAACACGACTCCGCCGAGGACCAGGGCCTTGGTCCGCCGGCTGTGCCGGACGGGGCCGGTTCCCTCGCGGGAGGCGGTGGCGCCGCGCTTCGGGCGCGGGGGTGTGGTCGTGGACCGGTCGATGGTTGTGGTCATGAAGGGGAGACCTCGCTCGTGGGCCGAGGAACGGACACACCGCCCGCGCCTGCCTCGGCAGGCTCGCGTCGCGCGACGTGGAGGGGCGCGGCCGGGACAGCGGTCGTGGGCCTGCTGCTGACGGCAGTCATGACGTGGGCGCCTTGTTCGTGAGTCGGTAGAACAGCGCGGACGCGGTGCCGACGACCAGGGCGAGGATGATCGAGAGGGCGGAGGCGTAGTTGAAGTTGCCCTGCTGGAAGGCCCAGTCGTAGATCGCCATGATCGGGGTGAAGTCGCGGGTGACCGTCTCCGGTGCCATGGACTTGAAGAGCATCGTGTCGCTGAAGATCTGCAGCGTGCCGATGATGCTGAGCACGGTGGTGAGGACCAGGGAGCGGCGGACCAGCGGCACCTTGATCGACCAGGCGATCCGCCACTCGGAGGCCCCGTCGATGCGGGCCGCGTCGTACACGTTCGCGTCGACCGAGCGCAGCGCCGAGTACACGATCAGCATGTTGAAGCCGATCCCGCTCCACGCCATCAGGTTGCCGATGGAGACCCAGATGAGTTCGCCGCCGTAGAAGTTGGCGTCGATGCCGAAGAGGTCGAAGAACGGGGTGAGTGGTCCGACGACCGGGCTGTAGAGGTAGATCCAGATCAGGGTGGCGACGATGCCGGGGATCATGTATGGGATCAGCAGCGGGATACGGAACCGGTCGGCGACGCGTTGCGAGGCCGCGTCGAGGAGCAGGGCGAGACCCACGCTGGCGATCTGGATGACCGGGATGCTGATGACCGCGAAGAGGCCGACGCGGAGCATCGAGGCCCAGAAGCGGCCGTCGCCGAAGCCCTCGCCGAAGTTGTCGAGGCCGACGAACTCGACGGTCTTCTCGCCGAATCCGAGCCCGGAGCCCTTCTCGCTGTAGAGGCTCTCCTTGAGCGCCATGACGAGCGGGGTCACGGTGAACAGGAGGAAGCCGAGGAAGAAGGGGACCGTGAACGAGGCGCCCTTGAGGGCCATGATCCGCCGCCATCCCAGGCGTGCGGCCCGGGACGGCGACTCGGTGACGGCTGCCATGGGTCAGCCCTCGACGTTGATGTTCTTGGACTTCAGGTCGTCGACCGTGAACTCCTGGAGGTGCTCAAGGGCCTGCTTCACCGTGATCTTCTTGGTGACGATCTTCGCCCACTGGTCCTGCAACTCGGCGAAGACACCTGTGTAGTTGGGGCCGACCGTCCAGTTGCTCCTGGCGTGCTCGACGGACTTGAGGATCACGCCGCGGGCCTCGGACTTGTGCGTGCCGAAGAGCTTGTCGGTGACCACCGAGTCGACCCAGGGGGTGACGTCCTTGACGGCGCCCGGCCACTCGTACTGCTTGGTGTCCTTCTGGTAGGTGGAGTCGATGCCGGCCTTGTCGGTCTTCATCCACACCGCCGCCTGGACGGCCTCCTTGACGTGCTCGCAGCCCTTGGGGACGAGTACGCCGTTGTTGGCGCTGTAGGAGGGGGTGGTGAACTCCGTGGCGTCGGCGAACTGGGGCAGGTCGATGGGCTGCCAGTCGCCGAGGGACTTCTTGTAGTTCAGTTCGTAGTTCTGCAGCTGCCAGGTCTGGGTGGGCAGCGAGACCATCTTCCCGGAGTCGAAGTAGCTGATCAGGGCGGGCCGGTCCTGGTAGGTCTGGTTGGCGACCAGGCCGCCGTCGACCAGTTGCTGGACCATGTCGGCGGCCTTGAGGGACTCGGGTGACAGGAAGTCGATCTTCCAGCTGTCGCCCTTCTGCTCGTACCAGGTACCGCCAGCCTGCTGGACCAGGTTGACCAGGGTGGACGGGTCCTCGCCGGCCAGGTTCATGACGTACACGCCGTGCTTCTTGAGCTTCTTGCCCGCGGCGATCACGTCGTCCCAGGTCTTGGGGACGTCGACGCCGTACTTGTCGTACACCGAGCGGTTGATCATCATGAAGGTCGGGTTGAAGCCGGTCGGGACGGCGTAGTAGGTGCCGCCGGCCTGGACGCTGGGCAGGGCGGCCGGGTTGAACCGGTCGAGGTACGGCTTGAGTTCCTTGTCGACGCTGCTCAGCAGGCCCTCGCCGACGAGGCTGGGCACCTCGCCGAAGTTCTGCACCAGGCAGGGGACGTCCTTCCCGGCGGCGACCGCGTTGCGCAGGTTCTGTGCCGTGCCCGGGTTGTCGGCCTGCTTGACGAACTTGAGCCTGATGCCGGGGTGTGTGCTGTTGAACTTGGCCACCACGGGGTCGACGTTCTTCGTCTCCGACCAGCTCCAGTACTCCAGCGTGACCGGCCCCTTCGACTGGTCCGAGGAGTCGTCGGAGTCACCCCCGCAGGCGGTCGCGGTGAGGGCGAGCACGGTGGCGAGCGCGGCGGCGGACAGGGTCGCGCGGTGCGGGACACGGGGCTGGGGCATGGCGGCTCCTGAGGGGACTGGAACAGGGGGGACCGTCCGCCGCTCGGGTTCTGCCGTCCGAGGGCGCCATAGAAATCGGTCTCTATGGAAGCTAGAACCGGTCCCGGACGTCGGCAAGACATCGGGCAGAGAAAACTGGGGAACCGGGCCAACTCACCCGGAATTGCACGGGATTTCGAACGAGTAACCGGAAAATGGGTGCCTACCGGACAGCGGGTTATCTAGAGACCGGTTGTCCAGGAAAGCGCCAGGCCGCCGTGGAGAGGGGCGAACGGGGAAGTCAGGGACGGGACGGGGGGAAGTTGGCGCCCGGGCCGCGGTGCCGGCCAGGGAACACCGGTGCCCGGATCGCCGCGTCCGCCGGGGAAGGTCGATGCCCGGGGCCTCGTGCCGGCCGGGGAAAGTCAGTGCCCGGGTCGCCGTGTCGAGTCCCGCAGGACGATGTGGGTGCCGAGCACCAGGTGCTGGCTGCCGGGGAGGTCCTCGCGGTGCAGGGCCAGCCGGACGGCCGCGCGGCCCAGTTCCTCGTGCGGGACGTTGACGGTGGTGAGCGCCGGGAAGAGGTCCAGGGCCAGGGGCACGTCGTCGTAGCCGACGACGGACACCTCGTCGGGGACACTCACGCCCGCTTCGCGCAGCGCCTGCAGCGCGCCCGCCGCGACCATGTCGGTGCCGGCGAACACAGCCGTGAAGTCGGCGCCGGACGCGAGGAGTCGACGGGCGCCCTGATAGCCGTGCGAGCGGCTGAACGTGCCGTCCAGGATCAGCTTCGGGTCCGGCGCGAGCCCGAGCAGTTCGTGCGCGCGCCGGAAGCCGCTGAGGCGCTGGTCGCTGGTGGACAGGCCGGGGACCCGGCCGAGGTAGGCGATGCGCTGGTGGCCCGAGGTGAGCAGGTGGGTGGTCATCGCGAAGGCGCCGCCCTCGTTGTCGTACTCGACGACCGTGGCGGGCACCCCCGGGCCGAGCGGCGGTCGGCCGACGAGCACGAGCCGCGAACCCACCCGGTCCAGGGCGTGTGCGAAGTGCGTCATGCGGTCCTGGTAGGCCTTGTCCTCCCAGGCGCCGCCGACGACGATCACGGCGTCGGCCCGCTGTTCGCGCATGGTCTCGACGACGGCGAGGACGCGCTGCGGATCGCCGTGCGTCGTGCACAGCATGCAGAGCCTGCCCTCGGCGGACGCCTGCTCCTCCACACCGCGAGCGATGTGGGCGTAGAACGGGCCGGTGACGTCGTCGACGACGAACGCCACCGTCTTGTTGGTGGAGCCGCCGAGCGCGCGGGCGTGCGCGTTGACCACGTAGTCGAGCTCGCGCATCGCCTTGAGCACCCGGGCGCGGGTGCTCGCGGCGACCGGGTAGGTGCCGCCAAGGACCCGGGAGACGGTCGAGGCGGAGACGCCTGCGCGCGCGGCGACGTCCCGGACCGTGGAGGCGTCATTGCCCATCACGGGCTCCGTCTTCTTGGCCACCCGTGGGCTCCCCTCCCCTGCTCTGTACCGGTCACCCTATGGGGTGGCCGGGTTCTCGTACGCGCTGGTCCGGCCCCCGTCGTCCTGCCGTACGAGCACCACCGACCAGGGCGCGAGCTGCCGTTCGTACGTCAGCTCGCCCGCCGCGTCGGCCCGTACGGTCTCCGTGCGCGGGGCCGTCCGCCGGAGGGCTGCGATGTCATCGCGGGAGAGCGGTTCGGGTGCGCCGCGCTCGCGCCAGGCGGCGAGGGTGTCGCCGCCGGCCGCGCTGCCGGGTTCCAGGATCTCCACGGTGAAGGCGGCGTCGGCCGGCAGTCCGGTGAGGCTCAGGGTGTACGGGGCCGGGGTGCCCAGCGCCAGTGTCTGCTCGGCGACCGTGCGGTCCGGTGTCGAGAGGGGCACGGCGAGCGGCATCTCGGGCGGGTAGTGGTAGGTGAGGGCGGTGATCCGGCCGGTGGCCGCCTCTCTGGTGACGACCGTGCCCGGCTCGTGGACGAGGAGTTCGTCGCCGAGCGCGTGCAGGAAACGGTAGGCGTGGTACGTCGGCTTGGGTATGCCCTGCTGGTTGAGGAGTCCGAAGCCGCCGTGGAAGGCGGTGTCCCCGGCGCCCATCTCCTCGAAGACGTCCGTGAACGTCCAGTACGCGAGCGAGTCGACGAGGCCGATCGACTCCAGGTTGGCCCGGACGACGAAGGTGGCGGCCTGCGGGTGGTCGTGGGTGTGGTCCCGGGAGGAGGGGGTCGAGCTCCACTCGGTGAGGTGGATCTCGGCGTCCGGGAACGGGCTCTTGCCGACGATGTCCCGGACCGTCGCGAGGTCCCTGCGGGTGGCGTCGGCGCCGCGTGTGTAGTGGGCTCCCTGGCCGTGGTCGTCGAGTGCCCAGTCCGTGGGGTACGGGTGGCAGGAGACGAAGTCGACGGGCAGCCGCTCGCGGGAGCAGTGGTCGAGGAAGTGCTCCAGCCAGACGGGCCGCCACTCCAGGGCGTCGAGGTTGTCGGCGGTGACCGTGACGTGGCCGCTCTTGTCCTCGGTGTCGCCGTCGAAGCGGGCGTCCGGCACGAAGTTGCTGGTGGCCGGGCCGCCGACGCGCAGGTCGGGGTCAATTGCCTTGAGGGCGTGGGCCGTTGCCGCGTACAGGTCGTAGTACTCGGTTCGGGTGCCGCGGAAGAACGGGTCGAGGTTGGGCTCGTTCCACACCTCGAAGTACCACTGGCGGACCTCGTCGATCCCGTACCGGGCGACCCAGTGGCGGACGGTCGCGGAGACCAGGCTCGCCCAGGCGACCAGGTCGGTGGGCGGGGAGCCGTGGGCGCCCCACCAGAAGATGGTGCCCTTCTCGCGGGCCAAGTCCCCTGGGCTGAAGCCGAGTTCGACGAAGGGGCGGACGCCCGCGTCGAGGATCCGGTCGAACAGGTCGTCCACGTACTGGAAGTTGAGGACGGCCTGTCCGTCCTCGCCGAGCCGGTACACGAACATGTCGTCGTGGAAGAGGCCGTGGAAGCGTACGTACTTGAAGCCGCAGCCCTCCGCGACCTGGCGCAACTGCTCCTGCCAGGAGGCGCGCAGGCCCTCGGCCGCGCGGCCCGCGCCGGCACAGACGGACCAGAAGTGGTGCAGGGGCTCGCCCGCGGCGGCGGCGTCGGCCCGCGGGGCCAGGATCGAGGTCATGCGGTGCGCTCCAGTACGGCGTGGTCGATCGCGTGGGCCAACTCCCGTCCGGACAGCAGGCGTTCGGCCTCCTCCGTGACGGCGAGACCGAGCCGGGCCACCTCGTTGCCCTGCGAGCCCGCGAGATGCGGGGTGATGAACGCGTTCGGCAGGTCGAAGAGCGGCGAGTCGACGGGCAGCGGTTCCGGGTCGGTGACGTCGAGGATCGCACTGAGCCGGTTCGCGCGCAGCTCCTCGACGAGGGCGTCGTGGTCGAGGAGGGCGCCGCGGGCCGTGTTGACGAGCACGGATCCCTCTCGCATCAGGGCGAGTTCGCGGCGGCCGATGAGGTGGTGGGTCTCGGGGGTCTGCGGGGCGTGGACGGTGACGATGTCGCTGGTGGCCAGCAGGTCGTCGAGCGGCAGCAGGGGTACGCCGAGGGCGGCGGCCTCCGTCGCGTCGACGTACGGGTCGGCGAGGGTGACCCGCAGGTCGAAGGGGCGCAGCAGTTCGATGAGGCGGCGGCCGATCCGGGAGGCGCCGACGACGCCCACGCGGCGGCCGAAGTTGCCGATGCCCGGCATGATCGCCCCGTAGGGAAAGACGCGTTGGGCGCGGAGGCGGTCGCGCTGGGCGAAGAGGTCCTTGCCCGCCAGGAGGATCATGGCGAGCGTGTACTCCGCCACGGGGAGGGCGTTCGCGCCGGCCGCGGAGGAGACGGTGATGCCGCGTTCCCAGACCGCGGGCGAGGTGAGTCCCTTGACGGAGCCGGCCGCGTGGAGGATCGCGCGCAGCCTGGGTGCGGCGTCCAGGACCGCCTCGTCGATGTGGGGGCAGCCCCAGCCGGTGATCAGGATCTCCGTGTCGGCGAGTGCGTCCCGTACTCGGGGGTCGGTGAAGTTCTCGGCCGTCAGAGTGGGATCGATTTCTACCGCGTTGCCCAGACGGGCCAGCACGTCCGGAGGGAAGATGTGGGGCACGTTCTCGGCTGTCATGGCGAAAAGTGCGGCGGGGCGTGGGCGCAAGGTGGGGTGACCTTCCGGATCGGTGACGCGTTTATAGCAACCGGTCTCTACGGTAGGTCTCGCGGAGCGAGAGGGTCAATGGACGGGGCCCGGCGGTGAGTGGACGGGGGTCCGGCGGTGAGTGGACGGGTGCGGGTTGGCTGTGGCTGGGCGCGCAGTTCCCCGCGCCCCTGGGGTGGGACGGGGCCAGGTAGGTTCCAAGGGAGGCCGTTTCGCCGGTCGACGAAAACTTTCCGGAAGGACCACGGATGGCAGAGGTTCTGACGAACTGGGCGGGCAACATCACGTACTCCGCCAAGGAGCTGCAGCGGCCGCGGTCGCTCGACGCGCTGCGGGCCCTCGTGTCGCGTGCCGACCGTGTGCGGGTTCTCGGCAGCGGGCACTCGTTCAACGAGATCGCAGACCCGGGCAGTGAGGGCGTGCTCCTCTCGCTGACCGGACTGCCGCCGTCGGTCGAGGTGGACGCCGCGGCCCGTACGGTCAGAGTGGCGGGCGGCGTGCGGTACGCGGAGCTGGCGCGGGCGGTGCACGAGCGGGGGTTCGCGCTGCCCAACATGGCCTCGTTGCCGCACATCTCGGTGGCGGGTTCGGTGGCGACCGGCACGCACGGCTCGGGGAACGCGAACGGCTCGCTGGCCTCGCCCGTACGGGAGGTCGAGCTGGTCCTCGCCGACGGGTCGGCCCTGACGATCGGCCGGGGTGACCCCCGCTTCAGCGGGGCCGTGACCTCGCTGGGCGCGCTGGGTGTCGTCACCGCGCTCACGCTCGACCTGGAGCCGGACTTCGAGGTCGCCCAGCATGTGTTCGGCCGGCTGCCGCTGGCGGAGCTGGACTTCGAGACGGTGTCGGCGTCGGCGTACAGCGTGAGTCTGTTCACCGACTGGCGGCGGTCGGGCTTCGTCCAGGCGTGGGTCAAGCGGCGTACGGATGTTCCGTGGGACGGGTTTCCGTGGGCCGAGCCGGCCACCGAGGCGATGCACCCGGTGCCGGGGATGCCGGCCGGGAACTGCACTCAGCAGTTCGGGGTGCCCGGGCCCTGGCACGAGCGACTGCCGCACTTCCGGCCCGAGTTCACGCCGAGCAGCGGCGCGGAGCTCCAGTCGGAGTACCTGCTGCCGCGCCCGCACGCCACGGGTGCCCTGCGCGCGCTCGACGCGATCCGGGAGAGGATCGCGCCGGTGCTGCAGGTCTGCGAGGTGCGTACGGTCGCGGCCGACCGGCAGTGGCTGAGTCCGGCGTACGGGCGGGACACGGTGGCCTTCCACTTCACCTGGGTCGAGAACACGGCGGCCGTGCTGCCCGTGGTGCGGCGGGTGGAGGAGGCGCTGACGCCGTTCGATCCGCGGCCGCACTGGGGCAAGGTGTTCACGATGGCGGCACCGGTGGTGCGGGGACGCTATCCGCAGATGGCGGAGTTCAGGAACCTGGCCGCGGAGCTGGACCCGACGGGGACGTTCCGCAACGCGTTCGTCGGTGAGGTGCTGGGCGGGTGACGGACGGGGCGCGGACGGCTCGATCCCCGCTCTGCCCACTGTGAGCGACAGGGACTTTGTACAGCCCCTTTCCTAACCCCTTGTCGAAAGTCCCCGGACGGTCATAGCCTTGCGCCGCGCCGGGGCCGTCGGGCCCCGCCATGGCCTGGAGGGACCGGGGGGCACATTCTGGTGAAGCGCACATCACGTGACATCCGCACCGCGAACCGCTATGGGGTGCTGCGCCAGATCATCGCCCATTCGCCCACGTCCCGCCAGGAGCTGGCCGCCGCCACCGGGCTGAGTCTCGCGACGATCGCCACGCTGGTCGGTGAGCTGCTCGACCTGGGGATGCTGACGGAGGTCGGCTTCGAGGACTCCGCGGGTGGCCGCCCGCGGGGCCTCGTGGCCGTCAACGCGTCGGGGGGCGCGTTGATCGGCGTCGACATCGCGGAGACGTACGTCCGGGTCGAACTGTTCGACCTGGCGCTGGGCGTGCTGGCCCGTGCCGACGAGGACATGCGCCCCGGTGAGATACGTCCGGAGCAGGTCGTCGGGCATGTCGCCTCGGCCGTCGGGTCGGTGGTCGCGCAGGCCGGTATCGAGGGCGCCCGGGTGCTCGGGGTCGGGGTCAGTGTGCCGGGCCAGGTGGACCGGGAGGCGGGCATCTCGGAGTACGCGCCGAACTGGGACTGGCACGACGTGCCGCTGCTCGACCTGCTCGCCGAGCACATCGCGTATCCGCTGTATCTGGACAATCCTCTGCGTGCCTGCGCGGTCGCCGAGCTGTGGTTCGGGGCCGCGCGCGGTCGCGGGGACGCCGTGGTGGTGAACCTCGGGACGGGCGTCGGTGCCGGGCTCGTGCTGGGCGGCGGGCTGCACCGGGGGGTGAGCAACAGCGCCGGCGAGTGGGGGCACACCACGCTCGTGCTGGACGGGCGGCCGTGCCACTGCGGCAACCACGGGTGCGTGGAGACGTATGTCGGGGCGCCCGGGATCATGCTGAACCTGCGGGAGTTGAGCCCCGGCAGCACGCTTCTGCATCCCGAGGACCAGACCGCGACGATCAACGCGCTCGCCCGCGGAGTCGCCGAGCGGGACCCGGTGGCGACCAAGGTGGTCCAGGGCACCGCGCGCTATCTCGGCGCCGCGATCGCCGACCTGGTGAACCTCCTCAACCCCGAGGTGGTCGTGCTGAGCAGCTGGGTCGCGGCCGCACTCGGCGAGCCGCTGATGTACGAGGTCCGCGAGGCCGTGGGCCGGCATGCGCTGAGACGGCCGCTGGCCAGCACCGAGATCGTCCTCTCCTCCATTCCCACGGACCCCGTGTGCCTGGGTGCGGCGACGTTCGCGCTGGAGGGCGCCCTCAGCTCGGTGGGCCTGAGACCCGCCGGCGGCAAGACCTCCGCCCCTCGTCGCGTCTCCCCCGCGAAGAGCCGTACGGCACCGTCTTCTTGACGTCGGCGCCCTGCCACGTCCGGTATTCCGGACGGGGCACAACGCTTCGAACAGACTTCGTCCAACCCCTTGCCGAAGCATTAGCCGAAGGTTAACGTCCCGCCACCGCACAGCGATTTCGAGCCGCAGCCGTACTCGAGACAAGGACGTCAAATGTCGGCACTGAACAACAGCAACTGGGACCGTCGATCCGTACTGCGAGCCGCGGCGGGACTCGCCGCACTGGGTCCGCTGGCAGCCTGCGGCGGCAACACCGGCCGTGAGGGCGGCGGCAGTTCGGGCAAGGGATTGGTGCAGTACTTCCACGCGTACGGGGAGGCCGGGACCGAGCAGGCCATCAAGAAGTACGCGAAGGCGTACGACGGGGCCAACGTGACCACGCAGTGGATCACGGGCAACAACTTCGAACAGAAGCTCTTTCCCGCCCTGCTCACCGACAACGCGCCCGACGTCTTCGAGTTCCACCCGCAGATCCAGCTCATCAAGAGCGGTCAGGTGGCGGATCTGACGGACCTCATCGACCCGGTAAAGGACGACTTCAACCCGGCCGACATCGAGTCGCACACGGTCGACGGGAAGATATACGGCATCCGGATGATCGACGATCCGCAGTTCTTCTACTACCGGCCCTCGCTCTTCGAGAAGGCCAAGGTCGAGGTGCCGCAGACCCTCGAAGAGCTGATCGAGGTGGCCGCCAAGCTCACCACCAGCAAGGTCAAGGGCGCCTTCCTCGGCAACGACCTGACCGCGGTCCAGAACCCGCTGATCTGGTCGGCCGGCGCGGACACGCTCGACGACAAGAACGAGATCGCCTACCACACGGACGGCGTCGCCGAGGGCCTCAAGCTGCTCCGCAAGCTGTTCACCAGTGGCGACCTGCTGCTGGACGCCCCCGCCGACTTCTGGGACCCCTCGGCCTTCACCCAGGGCCTGACCGCGATCCAGTGGTCCGGCATGTGGGCCATGCCCGTGATTCAGAAGGCGCTCGGCGACGACGTCGGTGTCTTCCCGTTCCCGAAGGTCGGCGACTCCGGCAAGCAGTCCGTCCTCATCAGCGGCTGGTCGATGTTCGTCAACGCCAAGGGCAAGAACGTCGAGGCGGCCAAGGAGTACGTCAAGTGGCTGTGGATCGACCAGAAGAAGTACCAGGAGGACTGGGCGCTGTCCTACGGCTTCCACATCCCGCCGCGCACCTCGATCGCCCAGAACGCCACCAAGCTCAAGTCGGGGCTGCCGGCTGAGGGCGTCAAGCTGTCCACCGACTTCGGGCACTTCGAGAAGATCGGCTGGACGCAGGCGATGATCGCCGGGTTCAACGACGTCATGGCCAACTCCGTACGCAAGAACGGCAATCCCCAGGCCTCGCTGGACGCCTGCGACAAGACCGTCGACCGCGAGCTCAAGAAGCTCTTCGGATAAGTCGACGGACGGATCGCGACATGTCGACGACCACTACACGCGACCTCGCGTCCCCCGCCCCGGCCAAGGTCTCCAAGGACCGGCCGCGGCGGGGTCTGCGGGCGACCGCCACGCTCAACTTCTGGCTCTTCACCGGCCCGTTCCTCATCGGCCTGGTGATCTTCGTCTTCGTGCCCATCGGCTGGAGCCTCTACCTCAGCTTCTTCGAGGCGCGCTTCACCGTCACCCCGAGCACGTTCGTCGGCTTCGACAACTACGCGCAGATGCTGACGAACCCCGACTTCACCCGCTCGCTGGGCACCTTCACCGTCTTCGGCGCGTTCATCGTGCCCACCACCTGGGCGCTCTCGCTGGGCCTGGCCCTGCTGGTGCACCGGCTGCGCTTCATGCAGGCGTTCTTCCGCTCGGTCTTCTTCGTACCGACCGCGTGCTCCTACGTGGCCGCTGCGCTGATCTGGAAGATGTCCATCTTCAACGGCGTCCGCTTCGGTCTGATGAACACCGTCCTCGGCTGGTTCGGGGTCGAGAACGTGGCCTGGCTGGCCAACCCCGACCCGCCCTGGTACTGGCTGGTCATCGTGACCCTGCGCCTGTGGCTGCAGGCCGGCTTCTACATGATCCTCTTCCTGGCGGCGCTGCAGAACATCCCGTCGGAGCTGTACGAGGCCGCCTCCATCGACGGTGCCAAGCCGGGCTGGCAGACCTTCCGGTACATCACGCTGCCGCAGCTGCGGGCCACTTCGACCGCCGTGATCCTGCTGCTCCTCATCGCCGCCTATCAGGCCTTCGACGAGTTCTTCGCCCTCCTCGGCAAGGCGACCTGGGGCCAGCCGCCCCTCGTCGAGCTCTACAAGACGGCCCTCGGCGAGAACCAGGACTACGGGGCGGGCAGCGCGGGTGCGGTCATCCTGACCCTGCTGATCTGCCTCGTGACGCTGTTCCAGGGCAAGATCATGGGCTTCGGAAGGGGCGAGGACTCCAAGTGACCACCACCGCGCCTGACGTCACAAAGACCGTAGCGCCCGACACCGGCAGGGCCGGCCGGAGGAAGCGCGGAGGCGGCGTCCTCGGGAACACCGGGCTGTACCTCGCCACCTGTGTGGCAGCCGTCCTCTTCCTGGTCCCCTTCTACCTGATCATCCGCAACGCCCTGATGACGGACCCGGAGATCACGGGCGAGAACTGGAAGTGGTTCCCCACCGACCTCCAGTGGGGCAACCTCGGCGAACTGTTCAACGACGAGACGGTCGACTTCGGCCGGGCCCTGTGGAACTCCTGGGTCGTCGCCGTCCTGCACACGAGCGGGATCCTGCTGATCTGCTCGCTCGCCGGCTACGGCCTCGCCCGCATCCCGTACAAGCACGCCAACAAGGTGTTCTACGCGGTCCTGGTGACCCTGATGATCCCCACGGCCGTGACCTTCGTGCCGAGCTTCGTGCTGGTCTCGTCGCTCGGCTGGGTGGACAGTTACCGAGGTCTCATCATCCCGGGCCTCTTCAGTGGTTTCACCTGCTTCCTGTTCCGGCAGTACTTCCTGGGGTTCCCCAAGGAACTGGAGGAGGCGGCGCGCGTGGACGGACTGTCCTATTGGGGCGCGTACTGGCGGATCGTCGTACCCAACTCGCTGAACTTCTTCGCGGCGATGGCCACGATCACGTTCATCAGCGGCTGGAACGCCTTCCTCTGGCCCCTGGTCATCGGCCAGGACCCCAGCTCCTGGACCGTCCAGGTCGCTCTCTCCTCCTACATCACCAACCAGACCGTGAACTACCACCTGATCTTCATGGCCACCGCCATCTCGATCCTGCCCCTGGTACTCGTGTTCCTGTTCCTCCAGCGCTGGCTGGTGCAGGGGGTCGCGCAGACGGGCATCAAGGGCTGACCTAGGAGACCGATGTCTTTCCGCACCACCCATTCCGTCGACAACGACACCGACACCGACATCGACACCGACTACGTCGAGGACGTCTCGCCCGGGAGCGGTGCGCTGCCGCCCCGGGCGTGGTACGCCTCCTCGGACGCCGATTCCCTTTCCCTGAACGGCAGTTGGCGCTTCCGGCTGTCGGCGACGGCCGATGCCGAGGACGAGTCGTTCGCCGCCGAGGGGTTCGACGCCGGGGACTGGCCCGAGGTACGGGTCCCCGGACACTGGGTCCTCCAGGGTGACGGGGGCTTCGGGGCGCCGATCTACACCAACCACCTCTATCCGTTCCCGGTGGATCCGCCGCGGGTGCCGACGGAGAACCCGACCGGCGACCATCTGCGGGTCTTCGACCTGCCGGACGGCTGGCCGGCGGACGGTGGGGCCGTGCTCCGTTTCGACGGGGTGGAGTCGTGTGCCCGGGTGTGGCTGAACGGGACGGACATCGGTGAGTTCAAGGGGTCCCGGCTGGCGCACGAGTTCGCGGTCGGGCACCTCCTGAAGGCGTCGGGGAACGTGCTCGCCGTCCGCGTCCACCAGTGGTCGGCGGGCTCGTACCTGGAGGACCAGGACCAGTGGTGGCTGCCCGGCATCTTCCGGGACGTCACCCTGCTGCACCGGCCGGCGGGCAGCGCGCTCGACTTCTTCGTGCACGCCTCGTACGACCATCTCGAAGGCACCGGGACCCTGCGCGTCGACTCCGATGTCGACGGGCGGGTGACCGTGCCCGAGCTGGACATCGATGTCGCGACGGGCGAGTCGGTGACCATGCCGGTCAGGCCGTGGACCGCCGAGACGCCCCGGCTGTACGACGGGACGCTGGTCACCGAGGGCGAGCGGGTGCGGCTCAGGATCGGTTTCCGTACGGTCGTGCTGGCGGACGGCCTGATCAAGGTGAACGGCACGGCGGTCCTGTTCAAGGGCGTCAACCGGCACGAGTGGCATCCCGAGACCGGCCGCGCCCTGGACCTGGAGACCATGCGCGAGGACGTGCTGCTGATGAAGCGGCACAACATCAACGCCGTGCGCACCTCCCACTATCCGCCGCACCCGGCCTTCCTCGACCTGTGCGACGAGTACGGGCTGTGGGTCGTCGACGAGTGCGACCTGGAGACCCACGGCTTCACCGAGCAGGCCTGGCGGGACAACCCGGTGGACGACGACCGCTGGACACCGGCGCTCCTGGACCGGGCGTCCCGCATGGTCGAGCGCGACAAGAACCACCCGTCGATCGTCATCTGGTCGCTGGGCAACGAGGCGGGCACCGGGCGCGGGCTGACCGCGATGGCCGAGTGGATCCGTGGCCGTGACCGCTCACGGCTCATCCACTACGAGGGCGACTGGAACTGCCGGGACACGGACATGTACTCGCGGATGTACGCGGACCACGCCGAGGTCGAGCGGATCGGCAAGGGCCTCGACGGCGGACCGCTCAGGCGGCGCCAACTGCCCTTCATCCAGTGCGAGTACGGGCACGCCATGGGCAACGGGCCGGGCGGGATCGCCGACTACCAGCGGATCTTCGAGGCGCACGACCGCATCCAGGGCGGATTCATCTGGGAGTGGATCGACCACGGCGTCAAGGACGAGCGGTACGGCTTCGCGTACGGCGGCGACTTCGGGGAGGAGCTGCACGACGGGAACTTCGTCTGCGACGGGCTGATCTTCCCGGACCGCAGGCCCTCGCCGGGGCTCCTTGAGTACAAGAAGGTCATCGAGCCGGTCCGTATCGAGGGCGGTGGCACGAACGGCACGGTACGGGTGACGAACGCGTACGACTTCGCCGACCTCTCGCTCCTGGCGTTCGAGTTCTCGTACCAGGTGGACGGATTTCCCACAGGTGCGCACTGGCTCACCGTGCCGTCGCTCGCACCAGGGGAGTCGGCCGAGGTCAAGCTGCCCGCGACCGCGCCCGACGGTGGGGGCGGGGAGGTCCAGTGGACGGTCCGCGCGCTGCTCGCCGAGGACACCTCCTGGGCGGGCCGCGGCCACGAGGTGGCGTGGGCGCAGCAGACCGTCACGCCGCGTGGGCCCCTTCCGGCGGCCACCGGCGCGCGGCCCGCGGCCGACAGCGACCGGATCACCCTCGGCCCGGCCTCCTTCGACGCCCGCACTGGCGCGCTGCGGACCATCGGCACGACGGAGGTCACCGGTCTGCGCCTGGACGTGTGGCGCGCCACCACCGACAACGACGACGGAGCGTCCTGGCAGGACGACGTCCGCGACGGCGAGGTGTGGCGCAAGCTGGGCCTGCACCGCATGCAACACCGGCTGGACGCGGTGGAGTTGACGGACGACGCGCTGACCGTACGGACCCGGGTGGCACCGGCCGCCCGGGAGGTGGGCCTGCGCACCGTGTACCGGTGGACGTCCGACGGGACACGACTGCGCCTGACCGTCTCGGTCGCTCCCGAGGGCGACTGGACGGTGCCGCTGCCCAGGCTCGGTATCCGACTGGGGCTGCCGGCGTCGTTCGGGGAGAACGTGACGTGGTTCGGCAGTGGCGGCGAGGCGTACCCGGACAGCAGGGCCGCGGCGAAGACGCTCCTGTGGGACACGACCGTCGAGGACCTGCAGACACCGTACGTACGCCCGCAGGAGAACGGCGCCCGCGCCGACGTCCGCTGGGCCGAGGTCGGAGATCTGCGGATCGAGGGCGACCCGGAGTTCTGGTTCACCGCGCGGCAGTGGACGACCGAGCAGCTGGACGCGGCCCGGCACCTGACCGACCTCACGCCGGGCGACACCGTGTGGGTCAACCTCGACCACGGTCAGCAGGGCATCGGCTCGCAGTCGTGCGGTCCCGGCGTGCTGCCGCAGTACCAGCTGCGGGTTCAACCGGCTGAATTCTCCTTTGTGTTCTCAACGGTCGACGACTGACACTGTTACCGGTCACATGGCCGTCCGGCTCCCCAGCCGGACGGCCGTGTTCGTGTGTCTCCCGCTCCCCCGGAGGTTCCCCGCGTGATCGGCTCCATCGAGGTCCGTGGCCTGTCCCGGACCTTCCACACCACCGTGCGCCGCCCCGGTTTCATGGGCGCCGTCAGGTCTCTCGTCAATCCGGAGCGGGTCGCCAAGGACGCCGTCTCCGACATCACCTTCGACGTCGCCCCCGGCGAACTCCTCGCCCTGCTCGGGCCGAACGGCGCGGGCAAGTCCACCACCATCAAGATGCTCACCGGCATCCTCACCCCCACGTCCGGCGAGGCACGGGTCGCGGGCGTGGTCCCGTACCAGGAGCGCGAGCGCAACGCGCGCAACATCGGGGCCGTGTTCGGGCAGCGCACCCAGCTGTGGTGGGACCTTCCGGTGCGGGAGTCCTTCGCGATCCTGCGCGACATCTACGACGTTCCCGAGGACGAACACCACACGCGACTGCGGGAGTTCGACGAGCTGCTCGACCTGTCCTCCTTCTGGGACACCCGGGTACGGCATCTCTCGCTCGGCCAGCGTGTGCGCTCCGACCTGGCCGCGGCGCTGCTGCACGATCCGCGGGTGGTGTTCCTCGACGAACCCACCATCGGCATGGACGTGGTGGTCAAGGAGCAGGTCCGCGAGTTCCTCCGGTACCAGGTGGAGCAGCGCGGGCGGACGGTGCTGCTCACCACGCACGACATGACGGAGGTCGAGCGGCTCGCCGAGCGGGTCGTCCTGATCAACCACGGGCGGCTCGTCCTGGACGGCACGCTGGACGAGATCCGGCGCAAGTTCGGCTCGACCTGGCAGGTCCGAGTCACCCTCGCCGATCCGCACGCGCCCGTCGAAGCGCTGCCGGGGATGGTGCTGGTGCGGCACGAAGGCCCCCAGGTGGTGTTCGGACCCGACGGGCCCGCGGCGCCTGCCATGCACCAGGCGCTGAAGCAGGTCATCGAGCGGTACGAGGTGACCGACATCGCCCTGGACGAGGCCGACCTGGAGGACGTGATGCGTGCCGCGTACGTCCAGGCGGGGGGCGAGTGACCGTGGCCGTCCTCCAGGGCTGGCGGGCCGCCCGCGTCACCCCGCTCGGCGAGCTCCACACCCCGCCGCGAATGACCGCCGCGCTGCTCCGGCTCACCGTGCAGGTGGTGCTCGTCGCCTCACTGTGGCACGGCCTGTACTCGGCCGCCGGCACGACCGCCGGCCTGACCGAGGACCAGGCGGTCACGTATGCCGTACTGGCCGTACTGGCCACCCGAATAAGGGAGTTGGACCAGTACGCGGGCCGGGACACCGTGCTCCAGCACATGCACTTCGGCACGATCATCTACTGGTATCTGCGCCCGCTCCCGCCCCAGCGCTACTACGCGCTGCGGGCGCTCGGCGAGCAGCTGTACGGGCTGGTGTGGGTGGTCGCCGGATACGTGATCTGTCTGGCCGCCGGGGTTGTGGAGCCGCCCAAGTCGGCAGCTGTTGCAGGCGTGTTCGCGGTCAGCGCGTTCCTTGGGCAGTGGGTCCTCTACTACGTGATGCTCGCCATCGACCAGCTCTGCTTCTGGACGCTCCGCAACGGCGCCGCGATGCTGATCCTGATCTTCGCGCAGAACCTGCTGTCCGGGGTGTACGCGCCGCTGTGGTTCTTCCCGGACTGGTTCATCACCATGAGTGGCTTCCTGCCGTTCCAGGCGACGCTGAGCGTGCCGCTGTCGCTGTACGTCGGCCGCATCGAACTGTCCGACGCGGGCCCGCAGTTGGCCGTACAGGCCGCCTGGGTGGTGGCCCTCGCCCTGCTCACCCGGCTGCTGTGGCGGCGGGCCGCCCGGCGCGTGATCTCGCAGGGAGGCTGACATGTCGACCAAGGCTCTTCGCGTCGTCTGGCGCATCACCCGGCTCAACTTCCGTGCCCAGCTGGAGTATCGCTCCGAGTTCCTGATGATGATCGCGATCGGCGCGGTCTGGCAGGTGTCGGTGATCGTGTTCGCGACCGTGCTGCTCACCCGGTTCAGCGGGATGGGCGGCTGGGACAGCTCGGACGTCCTGCTGATCCCGGCCACACGGATGCTGGCGCACGGACTGTTCGTGCTGTTCCTGGGGCGCGTGCACGGTCTGGCACGGCACATCCAGGAGGGGGTCATCGACACGTATCTGGTCCGCCCGATGCCCGTCCACCGCCAGCTCCAGCTCTCCTACTTCCCCACGAACGCGATCGGTGACCTGACCGTGGCGGCGGGCCTGATGGCGGGCGCGCTGAGCCGCAGCGACCTGGACTGGACGGCGACGCGGATCACGTACCTCGTCGTCTGCGTCCTCGGCGGAATGCTGCTTGAGGCGGCCATGTTCACGGCGGTCGCCTGCGCCTCGCTGCGCTTCCCGGCCGCCGACTACTGGGGCCGCTGGCTGGAGGAGCTGCTCGGCACGTTCGGCAGCTACCCGCTCAACGTGCTGCCCAAGGCGGTGGGCGGCTTCCTCACGTTCGGCCTGCCGCTGGCGTTCGTCGCGTACTTCCCGGCGGCCGTACTGACCGGGCACGACACCGCTGTCCCGTACTGGCTGGCGGCCGTGTCACCCCTGCTCGGCGCCGCGGCCTATCTGGGGTCGCGGTTGCTGTGGAGGTGGAGCCTTCGGCACTACACGGGTGTGAACGGATGACCGACCGCATCAGCCCCGGTGTCCTGCCGTGGGTGACGCGGCCCCTGGCGGCCCTGGCACAGGCACCCCCGTGACCTGTGCAGAGGGCCGCTCAGGGCCGCGTCGCCCGAGCGTCGGCGATCAGCCCGAGGGCCGGCGACCAGCTCAGCACTCGCCGCCCCACTCCGCGCTGTGCAGGGTGACGGGGCCCAGGAAGATGTCGACGTTGGGGTCGTTCGGGTAGTGCAGGCACCCCTGGAAGTTCCCGCCCCTCTGGGCGGTGAGGTTGAAGCGGATGTGGTCCGCGCCCGGGAAGGGCACACCGTTGTTGAGGATGTACATCCCGCTGTCCGAGTGCAGGTTGTACAGGTTGCCCGTCGACTTCCACGTCGGCGCGCCCCACGCCACGTCGTTGTTCCAGACGCAGACGTATCCCCTGGGGCAGTCCGCCGGAGCGGCCGACGCCGGTGGTGCCGAAGCCACACCCATGCCCGCCGTCATCAGCAGTGCCGCTACGCCCACGCCGGCCTTCTTGCGAAACCGTGCCTTCAACGTTTCCTCCGTCTCAGTCACTGCCGGGCGGCTGTTGCCGTCCGGCCGCTTCCAAGTGGCCAAGCATTGCCTCTCGTTCAAGGCCCTGGTCCCTGACAGATGTCAGGGACCAGGGCCTCCCGGGCCTGCCTACAGTGCGGGACGACGAGTACGGGAACCCTCCCGCAGGCCGACCCGCCACGGCATCGAAAGGAACGTCATGCGCAAGATGACCGCGGCACTCGCCGCCGCCGGAGCATTCGCCCTCATGGTCACCACCGCCCAGAGCGCCGCAGCCGATGGGCACGGCCGCGGCTGGTACGGCGTGTGGGCGGACGGGGTCAACGTCCGCGACATCAACGAGGGCAACTGCGTCAACTCACCGAGCACCTCCAACTGCCCCAGCGTCATCGGCCAGATCAACTCGTGGGACGAGGTGCTGGTGTACTGCCAGATCCCGGGCCAGACAGTTGGCGGCAACCCCTACTGGGTCATGGTCTCGCCGCGGGGCTGGGACAAGTACGGGATCATCTCCAGCTACTACGTCGAGAACAACACCAACTGGATCGACGGCGTACCCGGCTTGAACGGCTGCGTGATCTAGAGCCTGCCAGAGACGCCCTGGTAACCGGGTCACCGCTCCCGGCGCAGGTCGCGGGCCGTCGTGCCCTACTGGGACTTGAGGGCGCGGGCCAGGTGGCGTGGGTCGTGGAGGCCCCAGCGGGCGGCGACGGCGGCTGTCGTACGGCCGTCGTGGGCGGGGTCGAGGAGGTCGCGGCGGATGCGGTCGAGGCGTTCGCCGCGCAGCCAGGCCGCGAAGGGAATGCCGGTGTGGCGGAAGAGGCGGTGGAGCTGGCGGGCCGAGATGCCGTGGGCCGCCGCGACCGAGTCGACGCACAGGGACGGGTCGGAGAGGTTCGCCAGCACGTAGACGCGGATGCGGTCGACCAGTTCGGCGGCCGTGTCCATCCGGCCCGGCTCGGTCTCCGCGAAGGCCGCGAGGAGGAGGGACACCAGGGCGTCTCCCGCGTGGGCCTGCGCCGGTCCCGCCAGTTCGTCGAGGTGGCGGCCCAGGCCCTGGAGGAACGCGGCGAGCACCGCCTGCGCACCGGTGTCGGCGGGCAGGCGACGGGCCGCCCGGGCGGCCACGGTGTCGGCGTGCCGCCCCAGTTCGGTGCGCGAGATGCCGACGGCCATGACATCGCAGCCGTCGGCGACGGCTAATCGGTACGGGCGTGTCATGTCGAAGACCACCAAGTCGCCGCTGTGCGCCCGGGATTGAGTGCCGCCCTGGTCTGCTGCAGCGGGCTCGGGTGTCCGGTGCAGGGTGATCTTCAGCAGCTCGGGGTCGGTTGACGAGATCGCGCGCGCCGACCGCTGGACCAGGTGCCCGGAGCCACGGATCCGTGCCACCGCCGCCCGTCCGACGACCGCCGCGTCGATGTCGGCCCGGAACGCGTTCGCCCCGACCTCCGCCCCACCATCGGGCCCGACTCCGGGCTCTGGCACCGCTCTTGGTGCCGTCGCCGCGAGTGGCGCAAGGACCGTCGACGCGGCCGTCTGTAACTCGCCGACAGTGGCCTGGTGTACGTGTAAGGCGCCACCGCTCATGGAACCGCTCCCTGACTTGCCGAGCATTTATCGGTATATCGATTGACGTACCTGAGGGTTACCCGGTTTCTGGGCGCGAACCGGAGACGATCCGGGCAGGAAATGGAGACTCGCCACGCCGCCGCTTCCGTACCTTCTTCCTGGGGGGAGCGACGTCGGCTGGGACCCTCACCACAGTTCCAGCCGGCTGCTCCACCACCGGCGTCACCGGCACGGCACCCGGACCTCCGCCCACACCACCTTGTACGTCCCGCCCAGGCACAGGTCCGTTCCCCACCGCTCGGCCAGCGCGGCCACGATCAGCAGCCCGCGCCCGCCCTCGTCCGACGGCTCCTGGAGCACCGGCCGCCGCTCGGTCCGCCCGTCGGCCACCTCCACGCGTACGAAGTCCCTGGCGTCCTCGGAGTCCCGCAGCACCAGCCGTACGCGGAAGTCGCGGCCCCTCACCCGCCCGTGCCGCACCGCGTTCGCCGCGAGCGCGGCGACGACCAGGGTCACGGCCTCGCTCGCCTCGCTGTCGTAGGCGAAGCCCCACACGTCCATCCGGTTCGCGACCAGCCGCCGCGCGAGCCGGGCCCCTCGCGGGGTGCAGCTGAAGAGCTGCGTGAACGTACGTACGGTGTCGGGTACTTGGACCCGGATGTCTCCTTGCATGGGTCAACGGTCCCGGGGCGACGGGCCGTCGACCAGCTCCGCCACTCGTACGCTGCGCGCCGTACGAGTTCACGCTGTGGACAGTACGGGTGACGTTCCGTGACCATGTCGGAATGACCAACAGCACGACGAACGAGCCAGAGCCGTCGGACAGTTTGAAGACGTTCGGGCTGGTCCACAAGGCTTTCCGCAAGCGGGCGGGTCTGACGCAGGAGGAGTTCGCGCCGCTTGTGCGGTACCAGCCGTCGACGGTGGCGTCGATCGAGCAGGGGCGCCGCTTACCGCCGCGGGTGTATGTGGACCGGGCGGAGGAGGTCCTGGACGCGTTCGGCGTGCTGCGGGCCGCTGCGAAGTACGCCACGCGGGGCCCAGGGTTGGCGTCGTGGTTCCGCAAATGGGCGGACCTGGAAGAGCAGGCGATCAGCCTCTACACGTACGAATGCCGGGTGGTTCCAGGCTTGTTGCAGACGGACGCGTATGCACGAGCGGTGATGTGGAACGTGCCGCAACGGCCGACCGACGAGCAGGTCGAGCAGCGCGTCGCCGCGCGTTTCGCACGGCAGGAGCTGCTCAGCACGAACCGGGAGCGGCCCACGGCATTCAGCTTCATCGTCGAACAGGCCGTCTTGGAACGGCATACGGGCGGCGAGGACGTGACACGCGAGCTGCTCGACCACCTGCTTGACGTGAATGCCCGGCACTGGAACGTCGAGATCCAGCTGATGCCACTTCGGCAGCCCGTGCACGCGGGTCTCGACGGCCCCATGCGCTTGCTGGAGACCCCCGAGAACGAATGGCTCGCCTACGCAGAAGGTCAGAAGACTGGCCACCTAATCAGCGATCGTCAAGCGATCAGCGTGCTCCAGCAGCGTTATGCCAAGATGCGCTCACAGGCTCTCACGCCAGACGACACGGTGAGCCTGCTCCAGCAGATGCGAGGGGCGCTATGAGCACGAGCATGACCCAACTGGCCTGGTTCAAGAGCAGCTACAGCGGCTCGGAGGGCGACGACTGCGTCGAAGTGGCCCTGGGCTGGCACAAGTCGACGTACAGCAGTGGCAGTGAAGGCGACTGCGTCGAAGTCGCCGCCTCCCCCGCCGCCATCCACGTCCGCGACTCCAAGAACACCCGCGGACCCCAGCTCAACCTCTCCCCCACCGCCTGGGGCGACTTCGTCGCGTCGGTCAGTGGTCCGCGCAGCACGGCGTAGGGTCCGGGACCTCGAACGGGACCAGCACCCCTCCCACCGCGGGCATGAGGGTGAGGACGAGTTCGCCGTCCTGCCACTGCGGGCGGACGTGATCCCTCGTCACCACCCCCTGCCCGGGCGGTGGTTCACCCACAGACCCCAGCACCGTGACACGGTCGATCGCGGAGCCGGACAGCAGCTCCTCGACCGTCACCGTGCCGGTCAGGGCGGCCGACCCGGGGTACACGACGGCCCGGCCCACCTCGTCGGGTGCGCCGGTCGTGACCTCGTACCCCTTCGCCGTGAGCGCGCGGGCAGCCTCGGGGGACGCCGTCGTGAACGACAGCACCACCCTCGGCCGCTCCCCGCGTACCAGGTGGGTACAGCCGAACTTGCCCTCGGAGAGGGCGAGTTCGGCTGCCAGCGCCAGCAGCAGGTGGTCGGCCGCACGCAGGTCGCGTATGTCGGTGTCGACCGTGATGACGTGCTGGTTCACGCGGGGAGGACCCACACGGGGTTCGAGTAGAACCACAGGTCGTTCCACGGGTCGGCGTCGCCGACGACGTCGATCGCGGGACCGGCGGGGTCGACGGCCGCGCCCCGCGAGCCGACGGCGGACCGCTTGCCGTCGGAGCCGCGCAGGCGGACGTAGAGCGGGCGGTCGACGCGGCCGAGGGAGTACGTGATCCGGGCCGTGCCGGTGGACTTGTCGACCTCGTACGACTTGACGACCTTGGCGGTCGGAGCGGTGAAGGTGTCCTTGTCTGCGACGGGTCCGGTGACGTCACCCTGGATGACGTCCACGCGGGCCAACTTGGGCGTGAAACCAGCCCAGTTGGGGCCGTCGGCGAGGGCGATGTCGACGGTGAGCGTGACGTTCGTGCCCTTCTTGACGTGCAGTGCGCCGCCGAGGGTGGCCCAGCGGCTGCCGCCGGAGAGGCGGACGTCGAGGCCGCTGATGAGCCGGCCGTGGTCGACCCAGACGCGGCCGGCCCGGATGCCGTCCATGACGGCGGCGTACGAGAAGCCGTCGGAGCCGACGTGGGTGCGGCTGTACTGGCCGGGCCAATAGTCGCCCTGGGTGATGTCGATCTTGCCGGCGTAGACCGGGTCGTCGTAACGGCCGTTGGTGTTGAAGTCGCCGCCGCCTCGCGCGGCGGTGTCCGCGTAGACCTGGTGCGAGTCGGAGTTGGCGCTGATCCACCAGGCCTTGCCCTCGGCGAGGAGGCTGTCCCACAGGCCGCCGACGGTGGCGGTCATCCAGTCGAAGCCGCCCCAGGTGCGGTAGCTCTCCGGCGGGTAGCCGGCGAAGGAGTCGACACTGGGGTTGTTGTCGTAGATGCCCCGGGCCCGGCCCATGCCGAGGGGCGCGGGCAGTCCGGCCGCCTGGTGGCCGGGCGCGCCCTCGAAGCCGACGGCGATCTGGTGGCTCGCGGGCGTCGCGTCGCGCCAGGCGCGGATCTCGTGCGGGGAGTCGACACCGCGACGCGCCGGGTGGTTGGCGAGCATCAGCGCGTCCTTGACCTTGCGGCGCTTCACCTGGTCGCCGAGGAAGGCGAGACCCGCGATGGCGAGCGCCTCGTTGGCGGGCGAGGAGCCGGAGGCGTTCTTGACGCTGCCGTCGTAGTCGGTCTCGAACTGCTTGAGGACGGAGACCTCGTTCTTGCCGGGGTGCACGAAGACCGTGCCGTGCTCGGCGCCCGGGATGTTCCACTCCAGGCCCTGGAAGACGAGGGTGTCCTCGTAGGCGTCACGGGCCGCCTTGATGTCCGGGTTGACCTTGTCCACACCGATCTTGGCGTGCGTGGTGCTGCCGTGGTCGGTGATGACCAGCCAGTCCATGCCGTGCCTGGCACCCTGGCGGACCTGGTCGACGACGCGGTACTTGCCGTCGCTGCTGTACTGCGTATGGATGTGGTGGTCGCCCGCCAGCCAGAGGAAGCCCTTCTTTCTCCGGCCACCGGACGCCGGCTGGGCGGCGGCGGCCGTCCCGCTCGTCGCGCCGCCGAGGACTTCGGCTGTCGCCAGGCCCG
>NZ_JAPWHT010000114.1:0-25728 GCF_027270795.1 Streptomyces sp. ActVer | reverse complement strand
GGTTACATTCCGAACCCGGAAGCTAAGCCTTACAGCGCCGATGGTACTGCAGGGGGGACCCTGTGGGAGAGTAGGACACCGCCGAACAAATTTTATGGGAAAGCCCCCGCACTTCGGTGCGGGGGCTTTCTTGCGTTTAGGGGTACTTCTCCCAGCACCTTTCCTGACCCCTTTCCCGGTCCCTTTCAGGACGGTTCCACCAGTCTTGTGTCGTACGCCAGGATCACCGCTTGGATGCGGTCCCGGGAGCCCGTCTTCGCGAGGATGCGGCTCACATGGGTCTTCACCGTTGATTCGGCGAGATGGAGGCGGGTGGATATCTCTGTGTTCGTCCAGCCCTGGCCGACGACCGTCAGGATTTCGCGCTCGCGGTCCGTGAGGGAGGTCAGGCGCGGGTCCTGGCCGGGGGGCGTTACCGGGCCCGGCGTGGGGAGGTGCTCGGCGTAGGCGTCGAGGAGACGGCGGGTGAGGCTCGGGGCGACGACCGCTTCGCCCGTGGCCACCGCGCGGATGCCGGCGAGGAGTTCCTCGGGCTGCGCGTCCTTGATGAGGAAGCCGGAGGCACCCGCACGCAGGCCGGCGTACGCGTACTCGTCCAGGTCGAACGTGGTGAGGATGAGGACGCGGGTGCGGTCTCCGGAGGAGACGATGCGGCGGGTCGCCTCGATGCCGTCGAGGCCGGGCATGCGGATGTCCATCAGGGCGACGTCCGGGTGGAGTTCGGCCGTCATGCGGATCGCCTCGCTGCCGTTGGACGCTTCGCCCACCACCGACATGTCGTCCTGGCTCTCCAGGAGCATGCGGAAGCCGAAGCGCTGCAGCGGCTGGTCGTCGACGATGAGCACGGTGGTCACTGCGGGGTTTCCTCCGGAAGATGCAGGTGGACGCGCCAGCCGTGGTCCGGGAGCGGGCCGGACTCAAGTGTGCCGCCGTACAGGGCAGTTCGTTCGCGCATTCCGGTGAGGCCGCGGCCCCCGGCGCCGTTGCTCAGGCTTGTGCTTCCGCGGCCGGTGTCGGTCACCGTGACGGTCACGGCGCCCCCATTGCCATACGACACCGACACCGTCGATGTCGCGTCGGGGCCGCCGTGCTTGAGGGTGTTCGTCAGGGCTTCCTGGATGACCCTGTAGACGGCGAGTTGGCGGGAGGGCGGTGGCCTGGCCGTGGATGGTGGTGCGGACGGGGAGGCCGGCGGAACGTACGCCTTCTATGAGGTGGTCGAGGTCGGTGAGGGACGGCTGGGGGGCCATCTCCACACCCGAGGGTTCAAGGGTTTCAAGTCCCAGGGGGTCGGCTCCTGGTGGCCACGTTCCTGAGGGGTCCGTGCGTAGTACGTCCAGGAGGCGGCGGAGTTCGCCCAGGGCCTGGCGGCTGGTCGTGCCGATGGCGGTGAGGGCCTGGGCGGCTCGTTCGGGGTTCTTGGCTGCCGCGTACGAACCGCCGTCCGCGAGGCTGGTGATGACCGAGAGGTTGTGGCCGATGATGTCGTGCATCTCGCGGGCTATGCGGGTGCGTTCGGCGGCGGTGGCGAGGCGGGCCTGCTGGTCGCGTTCCACCTCCAGCTGGCGGGCGCGCTCGACGAGGGAGGCGAGGTACTCCTGGCGCGTGCGGTAGGAGACGCCCACGATGGCCACCATGGCGAGGCGGGTCGCCTGCGGAACGATGGACTGGTCGGCGCCCTGCTCTTCGGGGTAGCGGAGGGCGTCCACGACGATCGGCCCCAGGGTGAGGGCGTACGACCAGAGCAGGGTGCGCAGGCCGGTGTGCAGCGCGATGTTGAACGCGGCGACGAGCAGGGTCAGGCTCGCCTGGAGGTCCGTGCCGGTCCAGGCGTTGGCGACCGCGAGCGGGAGCATCGCCAGGAGGACCGTGACGGGATATGTGCGGCGCCACAGGAGCGGGACCGTGAATCCCAGCGTCAGGGTGGTGAGAAGCCAGGTCGGTGCGTCCGGGTTCTCGGTGATGTTCCGCCAGCCTCCCTGCATGTCGTTGACCGCGGCTGCCAGGAGGAAACCCGTGACCAGGACGTCCCACACCAGCGGGTGGCGCCGGTCGAAGGCGCGCACCCGGTGGCTGAGGCGGTGGATCTGGCGGGTGGCGGGCTGTTGGCGGGCCCCGTCCGGTGACCAGCCCCGCCAGGACTGGTCGCGCCAGGCCTGGTCCCGGCGTGCGCGGTCGCGGCGGCTCTGGTCGCGGGCCCTGCGCAGCCGGTTCCGGGGCCGGTCCCGTGTCTCGGTCACGGTTCCATCCTCGTACGAGAGCCGGTGGTAAGGGAGTTGGTGGTACGGGAGTTGGTCATACGTCCCGTCGTTTGAGGAGCAGGCCCGCGGCGCCCAGGATCGCGGCCGTCCACAGGGCGAGGGCGAGGAGGGCAGGGCCCGTGGCCGCGTAGTCGGAGCTGTCCTGGAGGGGCATCAGGCCCTCGGCCGCCCTGCCGGGGAAGTACTTGGAGGCGCTGTCCATGACGTCGTACGGGAACATCCTGAGGACCTCGGGGAGGACCGTGACGCCTCCGATGAAGGCGGTGATGCCGCCGGGGACCGAGCGGAGCAGGGCGCCCAGGCCGAGGCCGATGAGGGCCAGGGCGGTCAGGCCCGCCGAGCTGCCGAGGAGGGTGCCGAAGACGCCCGGGTCGGTGAGGGACAGTTCTTTGTCCGTGCCGTCGAGGAAGAGCTGGCCCGTCGAGAAGGTGACGAGGAGCGTGGCCAGCGTGGCGGTGAAGGTGACCGCGGTGACCACGCCGGCCTTGGACCAGAGGACCGGGAGGCGGCGCGGTACGGCCACCATCGTGGAGCGGATCATCCCCGTGCCGTACTCGCCCGCGATGAACAGGACGGCGACGACGGCCAGGATGATCTGCGAGAACTGCGTGCCGAAGAGCAGGAACTGGACGGGGTCGACGCCGGTGACCTCGCCGCGGTCCTGTTCGTAGGACGCGCCCATCGCGATGCCGACGCCGAGGGTCAGGACGGTCGCGGTGGTCAGCATGATCCAGGTGGAGCGGACCGTCCACAGCTTGTGCCATTCGGAGCGCAGAATGCGGGACGGGGTGAGGGCGAGGGTGGTCATGCCGGCTCCAAGTGGGCTGCGTACTCCAGGGAGTCGCGGGTCAGGTCCATGAAGGCATCCTCCAACGAGGCGGCGTGCGGGGTGAGTTCGAAGAGGGGGATGCCGCGGGCGGCGGCGGTGCGGCCGATGTGTTCGGCGTCCGTGCCGCTGATTTCGAGGGTGCCTGGAGTGGAGCTGGTGACGTCCACGCCGGGGGCGGCGAGGAGTTGCGTGAGCAGGCCTGCTTCCGGGGTGACCACCTTGATCGTGCCCGCGCCCGATTCGCGTACGAACGTGTCGACCGTCGTGTCGGCGAGCAGGCGGCCCCTGCCGATGATGATCAGGTGCTCGGCGGTCAGGGCCATCTCGCTCATCAGGTGGGAGGAGACGAAGACCGTACGGCCTTCCGTGGCAAGGGACTTGAGGAGGTTGCGGATCCACAGGACGCCCTCGGGGTCGAGGCCGTTGACCGGTTCGTCGAGGATCACGGTGGCCGGGTCGCCGAGCAACGCGGCGGCGATTCCGAGGCGTTGGCCCATGCCGAGGGAGAAGCCCTTGACCCGTCGTCCGGCCACGTCGGTCAGGCCGGTGAGGTCCAGGACGTGGTCGACGCGGCTCCTGGGGATGCCGTGGGTGAGGGCGAGGGCGACCAGGTGGTGGTGGGCCGTGCGGCCCGGGTGGACCGAGCGGGCCTCCAGGAGTGCGCCGACCTCGTGGAGGGGTGCGGGGTGGTCGGCGTACGCGTGGTCGCCGACCGTCGCGGTGCCGCGTGTCGGGGCGTCCAGGCCGAGGATCATCCGCATGGTCGTGGACTTGCCGGCGCCGTTGGGGCCGAGGAAGCCGGTGACCGTGCCCGGTTGGACCGTGAAGCTGAGGTCGGACACGGCGTATTTGGCGGGCTTGCCGCCGTAGCGTTTGGTCAGTTCGGAGGCTGTGATCATGTCTTCGATGGTCGGCCGGGCGGGTGGCCGGGGGCGTCGGACGACGGCGGGATATGAGGTGAAGGGTGTAGTACCCCGGTATTACGGTGGCCCTCATGAACCCCGATGTTCGTTCTGATGACCGTGTTGATGACTCGGCGGGCCATGTGGTGCGTTCGATACGTGCCGACGAGTGGCCCGCGGCGAAGGAACTGCGGCTGGCCGCGCTCCGGGATCCGGTGGCGCACCTCGCCTTTCTGGAGACGTACGAGGCTGCCGTGGGGCGGCCCGACGGCTTCTGGCGGGAGCGGGCGGCCGGGGCCGCCGAGGGAGTGCGTGAGCGGCAGCAGGTGGTGGCCGTGGCGCCCGACGGGCGGTGGGTCGGGTCGGTGGTCGTGCTCGTCGAGGAGGCGGGGGCCCAGGGCGCGCTCGGGGATGTGAGCGACGTACGCCAGGGGCATCTCGTGGCCGTCTATGTGCGGCCGGAGGTGCGGGGGCGGGGGCTCACCGAGCGGCTCTTCGCGTACGCCCTGGAGTGGGCGTGGGAGGTCGCCGGGGTGGAGCGGGTGCGGTTGTTCGTGGACGAGCGGAACGGGCGGGCCGAGGCCTTCTACCGGAAGTTCGGGTTCGTGCCCACGGGGGAGAGTGTTCCGGTGCCCGGGGATCCGGGTGCGCGGGAGCTGGAGTTCGTGTTCAAGCGGCCCTAGGGGGCGGTGAGTTGCCCGGACTTGCCCGGTGACCTACACCGGGAGTTCGTGGTGGGGCCAGCGGGAGCGGGCCTGTTCGCGGGAGCGGAGGAGGGCCAGGACGGGGAGGCCTCGGTCCGGGCCCGTGCCTCCGCTCGCGGCCAGCAGGTCCGGGAGCTGGGGGAGCGGTGCCACCGCCGCCACGTCGTCCAGGACGAGGGTGAGTGGTGGGTCGAGGCGACCGGAGGATGACCGTTCGGCCATGCGCCGGCCGCGCTCGACCACGCTTGAGGCGAGGGCCGTCAGCAGGGGCATCGCGCCGGGATTCGCCCTGGGGTCCTCGATGGGTTCACCGACCACATAGAGCGTGCCCCCTTCGTCGACGAAGGAATCCAAGGTGAGGCTGTCGGTTCGATTCGGGGTGCAGGCTTCGCGGACATTCACCGTGAACAGGGCGGACAGGGCCCGGGCCGTCAACTCCTGGGCGATGTCCCGGCGTTCGGGATGCGAGGTGAGGGTGGCTTCGAGTTCGCCCGCGGAGCCGGAGGCGGCCTTGGGGTTCGTACGGAGAATGCGTACGGCTTCCTGGACCTGGGTGCCCTGGGCCCAGCGGTGGACGTGGCGGATGGTGCGGCCGTCCACGGCGGCGGCGTGGAGGTAGCTGCGCAGGAGGGTCTCGGCCGTGTCGGCGACGGTCTGGTCGATCTTCGCGGTGGGGCGGACCGGGGCGAGGAGCGCTGCCGCGCGGGCCTTGGCGGTGTCCTTGTTCTCGCAGCCGGCGGAGGGGGACCAGTGGAGGCGGGCCGGGGTGTCGCAGAGGTGGGAGGGGTCGTAGAGGAGGACAGGGCCCAGTTTCGCGCGGGCGTCCTTCGTGTCCGACCAGAGGGTGGGGCTGGAGGTGATGACGAGGGCCGGGCCGTCGGCGTCCCGGATCGCCTGGACGGCGAGGGGGTGGCGGGTCTCGGGTGGGCCGAGGATGACGGGGCCCCGCGGTGTGGGTACGCCCACCGTCCCCGCGCCTTCGGCGCGGATGCTTTCCCACCCACCCACCCGATTGCCGTCGGCCACCGAGGGAACCGACTCCAGCGGCGGCTCCGCCGCATGGACAGGCTCGGCCGCCGACACCTGCTCCACCGCAGGGCGCGGAACGGCCTCACGCGGCACGCTCTCAGGCTGTGCCTGTGCCTGTGCCTGTGCCTTCGGCTCGGGAGTGGGCTCCGGCATGGCGGACGCGGTCGCAGCGAGCGCCCTGCGTCTCGCCCTCCCCGCCCGCCACCTCGCCGCCGTTCCCATGACGAACACCGTCAGGACCAGCAGGACCATCAGCTGGCCGATGAACAGGCCCCAGAAGAGGCCGTACCCGGAGAGCTGGGTGTCCGGGGTTTCCGGCCAGGCGGCCGCGATGTCGTGGGGGGCCTCGACGAGTTGGCGCATGGCCAGGGGCGTACGGCGGAAGGTGACCCCGGAGGGCCAGGAGCCGTGGGTGAAGAGGCCGGCCAGGCCGGTCGCCGTCCACACCATGACGGTCATGCCGAGGACGAAGGCCAGGACACCGACCAGCAGTCCGTCGGGGATGCCGCCTTCGCCGCCGCGGTGGCGGTCGCGCTCGTCCGGTCTCATCTCGGGCCGCTCCTCTACGCCACCGTGGACTCGGACGAGTCGTCGAGGTCGCTCAGGTGTTGCTCCATGAACGCCGCCGCGCGTTCCTCCGCCTCCAGCTCGGCGGCTCGCAGGGCGTCGTCCGTCAGGTGGTCGGCCGACGACTGTGTCATGGCGCGGTCGGTGAAGACGAGGGGGCGTTCGGTCTCGGTGATCAGGTGTTTGACCACTTGGACGTTGCCGTTGACGTCCCAGACCGCGATGCCGGGCGTCAGGGTGGGGATGATTTCCACAGCCCACCTGGGCAGGCCAAGGACCCGTCCCGTCGACCGCGCCTCATCCGCCTTCTGGGCGTAGATGGTCCGTGTGGAGGCCATCTTGAGGATCGCGGAGGCCTCCTTCGCCGCCGCTCCGTCGACCACGTCGCTCAAGTGGTGGACCACCGCCACGAACGACAGACCCAGGCGGCGTCCGAACTTCAGCAGGCGCTGGAAGAGCTGGGCCACGAACGGGCTGTTGATGATGTGCCAGGCCTCCTCGACCAGGAAGATGCGCTTCCTCCGGTCGGGGCGGATCCACGTGTGCTCCAGCCACACGCCGACGATCGCCATGAGGATCGGCATGGCGATGGAGTTGCGGTCGATGTGGGACAGGTCGAAGACGATGAGCGGCGCGTCGAGGTCGATGCCCACCGTCGTCGGGCCGTCGAACATGCCGCGCAGGTCACCGTCGACGAGGCGGTCGATGACGAGGGCGACGTCCAGGCCCCAGGCCCGTACGTCGTCTATGGCGACGTTCATCGCCTCCGCCGACTCCGGTTCGGGGTGGCGCAGTTGCTCGACGATGTCCGTCAGTACGGGCTGGCGCTCGACGATCGTCTCGTTGACGTAGGCGTGCGCGACCTTGAGCGCGAAGCCGGAGCGCTCGTCCAGGCCGTGGCCCATCGCGACCTCGATGATCGTCCGGAGCAGCGCGAGCTGGCCGGTCGTGGTGATCGCGGGGTCGAGCGGGTTGAGCCGGATTCCCATGTCGAGGGCGGCGGTCGGGTCGAGCCGGATGGGGGTTATACCCAGCTCGCGGGCGATGAGGTTCCACTCGCCGTCGCCGTCCTCGCCCTGTGCGTCGAGGACGACGACCTGCCGGTCCTTGAACCTCAACTGCCGCAGGACGTACGTCTTCTCCAGGGCCGACTTGCCGTTGCCGGACTCGCCGAGGACCAGCCAGTGCGGTGCCGGGAGCTGCTGTCCGTACAGCTGGAAGGGGTCGTAGATGTAGCCCTTCCCGGAGTAGACCTCGCGGCCGATGATGACGCCGGAGTCGCCGAGGCCGGGGGCCGCGGTCGGCAGGTAGACGGCCTGGGCCTGGCCGGTGGAGGTGCGCACCGGTGGGCGGGTCGTCTCGACCTTGCCGAAGAGGAAGGACGTGAAGGCCTCGGTGAGGACGGACAGCGGATCCCGCATCGGTACTCAGCCCTACCTTCGGATGCCGGTGGCGAACGGGAGTGTGTTCACGAAGGCGCGGTGGTGCTCTCTGTCGCACCATTCCAGCTTCAGATACGACTTGCCGGCCGAGGCCCTTATGGTCCGCTTGTCGCGGGCGAGGGCTTCGGGGTTGCGGGACGAGACGGTGATGTAGCCGACGATGTTGACGCCGGCCGCGCCGCTCGCGAGGTCCTCGCCGCGCTGGTCCATGCGGTTGTGCGAGGCGACGTCGCGCGGGTCGACGGTGCGGTTCATCTTGGCCTGGCGGCTGGCCTCGGCGTCGTCGTTCGTCTTCTCGGTGAGCATCCGCTCGATGGCGACCTCGGTGGGTTCGAGGTCCATCGTCACGGCGACCGTGCGGATCACGTCGGGGGTGTGGACGAGCAGCGGGGCGAGGAAGTTGACGCCCACCGGGGTCATCGGCCACTCCTTCACCCAGGCCGTGGAGTGGCACCAGGGGGCGCGGGTGGAGGACTCGCGGGTCTTGGCCTGGAGGTAGGTGGGCTCCATGGCGTCCAGCTCGGCCGGCCAGGCGTTGCGCTTGGTCATCGCCTGGATGTGGTCGATGGGGTGGTCCGGGTCGTACATCGAATGTACGAGGGAGGAGAGGCGGCCCTGTCCGAGCGGCTGGCGCACCCGGATGTCGGCCTCCTGGAGGCGCGAGCAGATGTCGGTGAGTTCGCGAGCCATGACGACGGCGAGTCCGGAGTCGCGGTCGAGCTTCTTGCCGCCCTGGGGGCGCGCGGCGCGGGCCATCGCGTGGCCCTCGGCGGCGAGTTCGCGGGAGTAGTGCATGCAGGCGACGAGGTAGGCGCGGTGCTGTTCGCTGCTCGTCGACACCATGGACTGGAGCTGGTCGTACGACTGCTGGAGCCAGCCGGGGGCCTTCTCGTCGCCGCGTACGACGACGTCCTTGGCGTGGGCGTCCGGGTCGGCGGGGAGCGTACGGGCGAGCATCTGGAGGCGGGTGACGAAGCCGTCGCCGTTCGCGACGTGCTTGAGCAGGGTGCCGAAGCGGTCGACGAGGGTTTCCTGGTCCTCGCTGTCGCGGAGGCCGACGCCGGGGCCCTCGATCTCGATGGCCGCAGTGACGGTTTTCCGGTCGGCGTGCAGGAGGACGGCGATCTCGTCCGGGCCGAAGGGCGCGGCGAGCCAGGTGATCCGTCCGATGCCGGGCGGGGGGCCGACCTCGACCTCGCGGCCGTCGATGCGCGTGCCGGACTCCATGACCTTGCTGCGGTAGGCGGTGCCCTGGCGCAGGCTGCGCTTGTAGCTGCGGTTGATCTCGAACCACTTGTAGAAGGTCCGCCGCTTGTACGGGACGTACACCGCGGCCAGTGCCAGCATCGGGAAGCCCACGAGGGCCACGATGCGCAGGGAGAGCACGGGGACGATCAGACCGGACATCATGCCGAGGAACGCGCCCACGATGATCAGCGCGATCTCGCCGGACTCGCGGTTCCGGCCGACGATCGCGTTCGGCCGGGCGCGGCCGATCAGATATGTCCGGCGGGGCGTGACCGGATGGGACACGTGGGCCGCATGAGAATCAGTCGTCAACGCCCTTCACCTCCCGTGCGGTTGTTGCTGTTGCTGTTGCTGTTGCGTGTGTTGCTGGCGTGGGGGGTGTTCACCGGGCTGCTGCGTGGTGGGGGTGCGGCGGAGGGGACAGATCCGCCGCCGCCCCCGCCCGAGCCGCCGCGTGAGCTGTGGGCGGCGACGCCGCCGGAGACGGGGTTGGAGGGGCGGGCACCGCCGCCTCCGCCGCCGTTGTTGTCGGCCCGGGCGCTGTGGGTCTTGATGCCCTGGGCGACGAGGGTGGCGGGCGAGCTGATGACGGCCGCGGCCTTGCCTTCGGCGCCCTGCATGATGCGGTTGTTGCGGGAGCCGGCGATCTCGTCTCCGAAGCCCGGTACGAAGCGGTAGATCATCGCGCTCGCGAAGATGGCGAGCAGGATGATGGCGAGGCCGGAGACGACGGCGGAGAACGCGTCGGGTCCGTCCTCGGCGGAGAGGGCGCCGGCCAGGCCCAGCACGATCACGATCACCGGTTTGACGAGGATGACGGCGATCATGATGCCCGCCCAGCGGCGGACGTGGCCCCAGAGGTTCTTGTCGACCAGGCCCGCGTAGACGACGGTGCCGAGGAGCGCGCCCACGTAGAGGAGGGCGGCGCGGATGACTAGCTCCAGCCACAGGACGCCGGCGGCGAGGATCGACACGAGCGACACGACGATCAGCATGATCGGGCCGCCGCCGATGTCGGTGCCCTTGTTCAGGGCGCCGGAGAAGTTGCCGAAGAACGTGTCCGTCTGGTTGCCGGTGGTCTTGGCGAGGACCTCGGCGATGCCGTCGGTCGCGGACACGACGGTGTAGAGGATCAGCGGGGTGAAGGCCGACGCCAGCACCGTCAGCCAGAGGAAGCCGATCGCCTCGCCGATGGCCGTGCTGAGGGGGACGCCTCGCACGGCCCGCTTGGCCACCGCGAGCAGCCACAGGAGGAGGGTCAGGATCGTCGACGCGGCGAAGACGACCGCGTACTGCTGCAGGAACGTGGTGTTCGTGAAGTCGACGGTCGCCGTGTTCTGGACGGCGTCACTGAGCTTGTCGATGGTCCAGGAGGCGGCTTTGGCGCAGCCCTTGGCGAGGGAGGCGAGGGGGTCGAGGGTGTCGGCCACGCCGGGCGGGGTGGTGTCGCCCTTGTCGGCGCTGCCGCGTTCGCAGTATTCCTTGGCCGGGCCGGCGATCAGTGAGCAGGGATCGTCCGAGGGCGTCGGTGTTGGCGTCGGAGCCGCGTAAGCCTGTGAGGCCAGCAGCACGACGGTGGTCTGTACGGCTGCTACGACGCCGGTGAGCTTGAGCGCGCGCTGCGGGCTACCGGGCATACGTGAACCCTCCGAACTCCTCGACCGCCTTGCCGATCTCGTCCGTCCCGGAGACCGGGTTGTCTCCGTTGACGGGGGTTGGGCCGGTCTTCTGGCGGGTCTCCAGGACCTTCCAGTCGCCGCTGGCCCAGTTCAGCTTCATGGTCACGGTGAACCAGCCGTTGGTCACAGGGTTGGTGGACGCGTCCCCGGTGAGCCCGAAGAGGCTGTTGCACCAGACTTCGACGGTGGCCGCGTCGGCGCTGTGGGAGGTGACCTTGGTGCCCACCGGCAGCGTCCGGTTGACGAACGTGGTGCCTGAGGGCGCAGCGCCCTCCTCGTCGAGGCCGATCTTCTTCAGGAAGGCCGCCGAGTAGTCCGCGTCGAACCCGGACTGGAGCTGATCCAGTGCGCCGGGATCGGCGACCGCCTGCACGATCTCGTGCCTCTTGGCGGTGTTGAACATGCCGTCGGACCCCAGCGCCACGGTGTAGTTGGCCGCCGCGCTCTGCGCACCCTGCTCGTTGTGCGCGTACCCGGACGGAATCCCGGCCGCCTTCGTGTCCACGGGCCGCTCGCCGGTGGCAGCCGTAGGGGCCGATTTCGTCTTGTCGCCGCTCGACTCGTCCGAGGCGGAATCACCGCCACCACGGTTCGCGAAGGCGATGGCGGCAATCAGGAGCACCACGACTCCCACCACCGTGACGAGGCTGCGGGACGACGAACGGCCGCCGCGTCGTGCGCCGCCGTAGACGTCACCGGGACTGTCCGGGAGCCGTGTGCGGGTCTGGCCGGTGCCCCCGTATCCGCCGTCGTCGCCGCGCGCTCCGTGCTCGTCGCCGAGATTCATGCCGCGTACGCCCCCTCAACCTCTTGCTGAACCGCGTAATACGACGGTAGCCGCGCTGGCTTCAGCGCGGGCGCGGTGTGGTGACTCGACATCAGGGAAACGCAACCTCAGCCGGTGGGCACGACGGACGGGTGGGTAGAGGGAGACCGGGCGTGCCCGGCCGGGTCTGAGGACGCCGAGCCGGCGGCCGCCTAGACGGCCATGCCGTACACGATGGTGAAGACAGTGCCGAGGGAACCGATGATGAAGACTCCGGTGAGACCCGCGACGATGAGGCCCTTGCCTTGTTCGGCACTGAAGGTGTCGCGGAGGGCCGTCGCGCCGATGCGTTGCTTCGCCGCGCCCCAGATCGCGATGCCGAGGCACAGCAGGATGGCAACCGCCATCACGACCTCGATCATTACCCGCGCCTCGTTGCCCAGGCTGCCGAAGGGGCCCCAGTCCGGGGCAATCCCGCCGATGATGGTGTTGATGTCGCCCTTTTCGGCTGCGAAAAGCATGTAAGTCACCGCCCCTTGTGGGTTGTTCTGCACCCCCTGCCACTCTGCGCAGAGGTCAGGGCCATTGTCGCCGACAATGGCGCTGTCGCATGTCGACTTGGCGTCATTGATTGGCGGGTTTCGTACGGATCCCTTGTCACCGGCCCTCGCGGGGCCCTGACGGGGGCGGGGGTCGGTATACAGGGAGGCGTATTGTCACTCTGTGTATCACGGCAGGTCACGCCGGGCAATGAAGTGGAACCGGAAGTCGAACCGGAACCTGTGGTGTGGTTCCGTCGTTAGCCCCTCTTATCCGGCTCACTCCGGGCGTCGACCCACTCCGCCCGCCCATCGAGCCCGACCCCGTCCCATGTGCGCCGGTCCGTCGTGCCGATGTTCTCCGGGGCGTACGTCTCCTGGTGAGTAGACGCCGCCCGTTTTGCGCTGGGGAGAGGCTAACCCGCGGCGGGGGGTGGGGATGTGGCGGGGTGTCACCAGCGGCGCCCTGCCCCGGTGCTCTATCTGCTCGCGCTTATATAAGTGAGTAGTGATACGTTGATGTCGTGCACGCATTCGACGTACTCGGGGATCCCGTACGCCGCCGGATCCTTGAGCTGCTCGCCGACGGTGAAATGAGTTCCGGGGCCGTCTCGGAGGTCATCAGGGAGGAGTTCGGCATATCGCAGCCGGGCGTCTCGCAACACCTGAAGGTGCTGCGGGAGAACGGCTTCGCCACGGTCCGGCCGGAGGGGACCCGGCGGCTCTACGCGGTCGACTCCGACCCGTTGCGCGACATCGACGCGTGGCTGGCCCGCTTCCGGCACTTCTGGACCCCCCACCTGGACGCCCTGGCCACCGAACTGGCCCGGGGCAAGCGCGAGCGCCGGCTCCGTGAGTCCGCTGACGGCCCCGGCGGCGACGAACCCGTACAGCAGAGGAGCAACCCGTGATCGACGTCACCCACCAGATCAACGCCGTACGGCGCCGCGTCGGCAGCCGTGTCGTCGAGGCCGGCGAAGGACACGTGGTGACCTTGAGCCAGACCTACGACTCGACCGTCGAGGACCTCTGGGACGCCTGCACCAACCCCGAGCGCATTCCGCGCTGGTTCCTGCCCGTCACCGGTGAACTCCGCGTCGGCGGCAAGTACCAGCTGCAGGGCAACGCCAACGGCACCGTCGAGAGCTGCGACCCGCCGCAGGGCTTCACCGCGACCTGGGAGTTCGCCGGGGACGTCACCTGGATCGAACTCCGGCTCATCCCCGAGGCGGACGGCGGTACGCGCTTCGAGCTCGACCACATCGCCCCCGACGACGACGAGAAGTGGGCCCAGTTCGGCCCCGGAGCCGTCGGCGTCGGCTGGGACATGGCCCTCATCGGCCTCACCCTGCACCTGTCCACCGGCGAGGCCGTGAACCCCGAGGAGGCCATGGCCTGGTTCGGCACCGAGGAGGGCCTCCGGTTCGTGACCCTGAGCAGCGAGGGCTGGCACGCGGCGAGTGTCTCCGACGGTGAGGCGGAGGGGGTCGCACGGGCGCGGGCCGACCGGACGACTGCGGCGTTCACCGGGGCGGACGCCGACGCCGGTCCCGATGCCGAGTCGGACTGACGTCGGTCTAGGGGGACCCGTCCCCTGCACCCTCCACGCCCTCCACGAAGTGGTCGAACTCGCCTGCCTGTACGCCGAGTACGAAGGCGTCCCACTTCTTCTGGGTGGTTGTGACGACGGTCTCCGGGTCGCTGGTCTCGCGGATGTAGACGAGGTCGTTGTCGCCGAAGGCGAGCTCGATCCAGGGGCCCGGGCCGGTTGCCTCCGGCGGGGCCGCGCGTTCCCAGGTGAGGTTCGCGGGGATGTCAGACATGGGCCGGGTTCTCTTTGAGTACGTGGATGAGGGCGGCGAAGGCTTGGGGGGTGGCCCCGAGTATGGAGTGGGTGGGGTCGCCGCTTTCGGTGAGGTGGATGGTGCCGGTGCCGGTGGCGGCTATGTGTACGCAGGAGTTGCCTTGGGCGCAGTAGGACGACTTCTGCCAGGTGGGCTCGGGCATCTGGTTCCTCACAGGTCCTGGACGACTTTGTGGATGAAGTCCCGCGACTCCGAGGGTGGCAGCGCGCTCGCCTCCATGCGATCCAGCAGTACGCGGTACTTGTCCAACTGGGCTTCGGAGTCGAGGAACGCCGGGCCGTGGGACTGGTCGAGGTTCACGGTGTCGAGCTGCGGCACCGGTCCGTCGGAGTAGTAGATGGACTGGCCCGATCCCGGGAACGTACCGGCGTCGAACGGGATCACATGGAGGCTGATGTGGTCCTGCTTGCTCATGTCCAGCAGGTGTTGGAGCTGAGCCCGGGTCACCGGTGGCCCGCCGAACTTCATGCGCAGAGCTGCCTCGTGGATGATCGCCTGGTGCGGTGTGGGTGAGTCCCGGTAGAGCACGGCTTGGCGCTTCACGCGGAAGGACACCCGGTGTTCGATGTCGGGCGGGGACATCTCCGGTACGTCCTGGCGGAAGATCTCGCGGGCGTAGTCCGTGGTCTGGAAGAGGCCGGGGATGTGCACTGTGACGGCCGTGCGCAGCCGTGTGGCGTGGTGCTCGACCTCGGCGAGGTCGAGCAGTACGGCGGGCAGGAGCTCCCGGTACTGCTCCCACCAGCCACGCGCCCGTTCGGCCGCCATGCCGCTCAGCGCCTCGACGAGCGCCTTGTCCCCGCACTCGTAGTGGCATGCCAGTGTGCGGACGCGCTCCGGGCTGACGCCGGCACGTCCGGCTTCCACGTTGCTGATCTGGTTCTGCTGCACGCCGAGCAGTCGGCTGGCCTGCGTGGACGTAAGGCCTGCACGCTCCCGGAGTTTGCGCAGCTCGGTGCCCAGACGGAGTTGACGACCCGTCGGGTTGCTTCTCACGGGTTGCCCCGCCTCCCTTTCACTCACACGAGTGGTTGATCAGTGCTTTCTTAGGAATCGTGTAAGTCCTTAGATTTTCGCCACTACCTTATTACCCAGGCGCCCCGCTCAGAAGTACCCCGCTCGACGGAGCGGCCGGGTCACTGAGCAACCGTCCAACTCCCCTCCGTGATCGGAGACTTCCGATGGCAACCGTATCCCCGTCCTGGGCCTACACCCTTCAACTCCCGCACGATCCCCGAGCCCCGGGCATCGCCCGCGCGACCCTGCGCACGGTTCTTGCCGCTCACGACCTCACTCGACTCGCCCCCACGGCGGAGCTGCTCGCCGCCGAGTTGCTCACCAACGCCCATCTCCATACGAACGGTCCGTACGCCCTGCGTCTGCGCGTCGCGGAGTCCGGGCGGCTACGGATCGGCGTGTGGGACTCCGACCCGACCGTCCCGAGGGGCTTCGACGCCCCCGGTGTCGTACCGCCGGACACGTCGGAGAACGGGCGAGGGCTGCACCTCGTACGGGCATGTGCGGACACGTGGGGCGCGTACGCGCTGGGCGGAGACCGGGGCGGGAAGCTGCTGTGGGCCGAGTGTCAGTGTCATGGCCTACGGTGATTGAACGTGATCGGAGAGTGAGGGAGGGGTGGCGTGGCACAGCTTGAACAGCGACGCAAAGGGGCCGCGTGTGCCCGTACGGGCAGTGAGGCCGAGGCGGCGCCGGAGACCGCACAGTACGGTGGGATCGATGCCGAGCGGGATGTCGGGCCTCCCATCGACCCCGCTCGCGCAGCCGCCGAGGTGGAGGGACGGAGGCAGCGAGCAATGGCCGTATCGCCCTATCCGCGAGCCCGCCCGGGGAATCTGCGCGAAATCGCCGAGAAGATCGAGAACGCGTCGGGTCTGCGGGTGCAGATCGTGGGAGGAAAGCTCGTGATGTCCCCGTCGCCGCGTGGGAAACACGCGGGTGTGGTGGTGCGACTGCGTCGGCAGCTGGAGGCGGTTCTGCCCGAAGGGCTGGGCGCGTACGAGATGTCCTCGATCGCGTTGCCGGAGGAGCCGGACGACTATGTGACGCCGGATCTGATCGTGCTGCCCATCGAGTGGGAGGAAGATGACGACTGGCTGGCCGCTCCTGAGGACGCGGTGCTGGCGATGGAGGTGATCTCCCAGTCCGAGAAATCCAGGGAGATCAGGGACAAGGCCGACTGGTACGCGGTCGCCCGTGTCCCCGTCCTCCTCGTCGTCGACCCCCGTAAGGGCACCTGGGCCCTGCACACCCGCCCGGACAACGGCGCCTATCAGGACGTGCTGCCCGGTAAGTTCGGCGAATCCGTGCCGCTGCCTGCGCCGCTCGGCTTCGAGGTCGCCACGGACCGGTTCCCCCTGTACGGCGATTCGCCGCGTGCCGGGCGACGTACCGGCGCGTAGGAGTCGGGGGCCGTTTCGCTGACCCGGTTCATACAGGATTCTCAGGTGAGGCCAGGCGTTTCTCTCACCCCGCCCGGCAAGGCTTCCTCCGATGAAGCGCCCCATCCGTCTCCCCCTCCTCGTTGTCGTCGCGCTGCTGGCCACCGGGTCGGTTCCCGTGGCGGCGGCACATGGACGGGTGCGTGCGCCCGAGCCGCTCGGTGTCACGGCGACGGCTCCCGTGAGTGCCGAGAACGCGCGGGTCGGCGTGCTCGTCAGGGGTGGGGCGCACTACTGCACCGCCTCCGTCGTGCACAGCGAGGGGCGGGATCTCATCGTCACTGCCGCTCACTGTCTGACCGGGAGCGGGAGTGGGGGCATTGAGTTCGTGCCTGGGTATCGGGACGGGCGGGCGCCGTACGGGGTGTGGGCCGTGACGCGGACGTATGTCGGGGACGGGTGGAAGGGGCGGCAGGACGAGGACAGTGATGTGGCGTTCGCTCGTGTTGGTTCCCGGGGCGGGGAGCAGGTCGAGGACCTTGTTGGGGGGAACTCTCTGGTCGCCGGGCGCGGGGTGAGTCCGGTGGGGCGGGCCGTCACCGTTGTCGGGTATCCCAAGGCGCGGGAAGTGCCCGTGTGGTGCACGAACATCTCCACCGCGTACGGCGGCAGCCAGCAGCGGATCGAGTGTCCGGGATTCAGCGGGGGCACGAGTGGGAGTCCGTGGATCGATGCGGAGGGGCGGGTCGTGGGGGTGCTGGGTGGGTTCCAGCAGGGCGGTGCTACCGATGACGTCTCGTACAGCGTCGTGCTGGGGGGCGAGGCCGCCGCGTTGTACGGGGAGGCGACGTCAGGTTGAGCTCCACCGACTACGAAAGCATCGGTTGCACCGGCTTCAGGGTGGGAAGCTCCTAGACTGACGTGGGCTAATTCCGGAGCTGCGGAGGGCGGTTGACGGTGCGTAAGGCGTGGATCGTGGTGACCGTCGCCGCTGGGGCGGGGCTCAGCTTCGTCATGGTGCTGGTCGTCGGGGTCTACATGGTCGCCGGGAACCTCGCCAACGGCGTGGGGCAGGGGGCCCGTGGCCTGGCCAAAGGGGCCGTACCGGCCGCGTATCAGGCGCTCGTGCAGAAGTGGGGCAATCTGTGCACCGCCATCAATCCCGCCCTTCTCGCCGCGCAGCTGTATCAGGAGAGCGGGTTCAATCCCAACGCCAAGAGCCCGGCCGCCGCGCAGGGGATAGCGCAATTCATCCCGGGAACGTGGGCGACGCACGGAATCGACGGCGACGGTGACGGCGACCGCGACGTATGGGATCCGAATGACGCGATTCCATCGGCCGCGAAGTACGACTGCACACTTGCGAAGTACGTGAAGGACGCGCCCGGAGACCCGACGCAGAACATGCTCGCCGCGTACAACGCGGGGGCGTACGCCGTCATCAAGTACGGGGGCGTACCGCCGTACAAGGAAACGCAGAACTACGTGAAGACGATCACGACACTGGAGGAGAGCTTCGCCGCTCCGGTCGCCCGTGTCGACCCCTCCAAGCAAGCCGCCGGGGCCATTTACTACGCGCAGAAGAAACTGGGGACGCTGTATCTCTGGGGTGGGAACGGTACCGCTGACCAGGGCGGACGTTTTGACTGCTCGGGGCTGACCAAGGCCGCGTACGAGAGTGTGGGGATCACCCTGCCCCGGGTCGCCAACGACCAGTACAACGCCGGGCCGCACCCGAACCGGGACGAGCTGCTGCCCGGGGATCTGGTGTTCTTCTCGGACGACCTCACCAACTCCCGGGCCATCCGGCACGTCGGGATCTACGTGGGCGGCGGGTACATGATCAACGCGCCCCGGCCGGGTGCCGTGATCCGGTTCGACCCGATCGACACCCCCGACTACTTCGGGGCGACCCGGGTCACCGAAGATGGCGCGAAAGCGTTGCCCACCTCTGCGTGAAACCCTCCCCTGAGCTGCGGCGATGTATCTCTCTTCGATAACGTCTGAGTGATCATTCGGTGGAGGGTGGAACGTATGGAAGGGGAGTGTGCGTTCCTGTTCTCGTAGCCGACGACGGGGGTTGATGGCGCGGCGTACCGGTGGGTGCGTCGGGAAGAAGATGACGAAGGGGCCGTTGCACCATGGCTGGACTCGCCGAATCCGGTTCGAACCCTGACGTTGACTTGCTCTACGACATCAATGGTCTCGCCAAAGACGCGCCGCAGTGGTTCGACCGCGTCATGGAGTTCGTGGGCGAGTGGGGGCTCCTGCTCGCCATGGTGATGCTGGTGCTCTGGTGCTGGCTCACCGTGCGGAAGCGGGGTGGCGAGGACGCCGTCTCGTCCGTCGCCGCGCTGGTGTGGGCGCCGCTCGCCGCCGGCATCGCCGTACTCGTGAATGTGCCGATACGGGGATTTGTGGAGCGGCCTCGGCCTTTTGTCGACCATGACGGGCTGGACGTTCTTGTCGGTGGCAAGAGCGACTTTTCGTTCGTGAGCGATCACGCGACTCTCATGATGGCGATGGGGGTCGGGCTGTTCGTCGCGAATCGGAAGTTCGGGCTCGTGGGGATAGTGCTGGCTCTGTTCGGCGGGTTCTGCCGGGTTTATATGGGCGTGCACTATCCGACTGATGTCATCGGTGGCTTTGCGCTCGGGACCGCGGTGGTTCTGCTGCTTTCGCCGCTTGCGATGGCTTTGCTCACGCCGGTTGTGGCTGCGGTGGAGAGGTCGCCTCGGGTGGGGTGGTTGGTTCGGGCGCGCGGTGCCTCCGGGGGGCCGGGGAAAGTGATTCCTGAGGCTCGGAGTGAGGTCGAGGCGGAGGAACGGGACCTTGCCGCGTAGGTGGCGTAGGTAGAGGGGCTTGGCGTTTCGTTGCCGGGTGCGGGCCCCGGTGGGGGCTGGTCGCGCAGTTCCCCGCGCCCCTGAAGACACAAGACTGCGCCGTTCCCCGCGCCCCTGAAGACACAAGACTGCGCTGTTCCCCGCGCCCCTGAAGACACAAGACTGCGCTGTTCCCCGCGCCCCTGAAGACACAAGACTGCGCCGTTCCCCGCGCCCCTGAAGGGCGCCCCCAGCCGACCAACGCCCTACAGCGACTGCGGGAACTTGAAGAAGGTCTCCGGGTCGTACTTCCTCTTCAGGGTCTTCAGGCGGGGGGCCGCCTCGCCGTAGTACGCCTTGCGCCAGTTGGTGAGGGTCGGGTCCGTGTAGTTCTGGTAGGCCGCGCCTGATGCGTGCGGCCTCATCGCTGTGTGGGCCTGGGCCAGCCAGGAGTTGGATGTGGTGCCGGAGGTTCCGGGGCGCCAGGCGGCGATGTACTGGGCCAGCATGCGGGAGCGGCGGTGGACGAAGGCCGTTGCCGTGGGGTCGATTCTGTTGATGGCGCCGCCCAGGGCGGTCAGGGCGATGCTGCCCGTGCCGCCCCGGACCCCCGCTATCTGGGAGAGCAGGGTCTGGATGCCCGCCGCAGAGATCGAGCGGTCGAAGAAGTCCGAGCGGCCCGCGTACGTTTCGCGGCCCAGGGCGCCCTGGGGGGAGCGGCCCGGTGTGGCGCCCGGGAGGTGGCACTGGGCGTCGTCCGGGAAGGCCGAGCAGCCCGCGTACACCTCCATCGACTCCTCGTAGGAGCGGCGCTTGAGGGAGACGCTGCGGGCGGAGGCGCCGATGCTGTCGGCGAGGCGGTCCACCGCGTTCTGGAGTTCGCCGTACGTGCCCAGGGAGAAGGCCGAGACGGAGACCGTGGGTGTGCCGCCGGCCGCGTTCTCGAAGTGGCACGAGGACCAGATCTCGTCCGGCTGGTCGGGGCCCCACTCCTGCCAGGCCTTGAGGACGGCGGCGGCCCTGGACCACGGCCAGGACATGTACGCCGAGACGCCCTGCGGCGCCGGGTGCGTCTTGAAGCGGAGCTCGGTGACGACGCCGAAGTTGCCGTTGCCCGCGCCGCGCAGGGCCCAGAAGAGGTCCTTGTTCTCGGTCGCGCTCGCGGTGAGCTGCTTTCCGGCCGCCGTGATCAGCGTCGCCCGGGTGAGGCTGTCGCACGTCAGTCCGTAGGCACGGGACACGACGCCGTGGCCGCCGCCCAGTGTCAGGCCCGAGACGCCCACGGTCGGGCAGGAACCGGCCGGGATCGTGACGCCCTTCGCGGCCAGCGCGCGGTAGACGTCGATGAGCTTGGCGCCCGCGCCGACCACGGCCTCGTTGCCGGAGGCCCGGACCTTGGAGAGCTTCGAGATGTCGAGGATCAGCCGGCCGTTGCCCGAGGACCAGCCCGCGTACGAGTGGCCGCCGTTGCGGATCGAGACGGGGACGGCGTGGGACCGGGCGTACGCGAGTGTCGTACGGATGTCCTCGGCGTGGGCCACGTACGCGACGGCCGTCGGTTTGAGCGAGTCGAAGCGGGTGTTGTAGAGCTGGCGGGCCGCGGCCCAGTTCGCCTCGCCCGGGCGGACCAGGGGGCCGTCCAGATCCCGCGCCAGGGCCTTGAGATCGGCCGCGGTGCTCGTCGTCCTGAGGGGTGTACCGGACGTACGGGCCTCCTCACCTGCCCGCGGCCCGGAGCTCCCGCCGGTGCCGCTGGTGCACGCGGCCGAAACCGCCGTCGCCGCGAGCGCGGCGCCGCCACCTATGAACGTACGCCGTTGCATGTGCGCCTCCCGTTGTTCCCGTGGAACGAGACGGGGCCACGGTCCGGCGGGTTCCACGGGCGGGCTCGGGGTCGCGAAGGCGGCCGCTCGGGGCCGTTGACTTTCGGCCATGGGAGGGCCGGGGCGTGCGGGGCGGATGGAGGGGTGAGAGGAGGGGAGGGAGCGGTGAGAAGCGGGCGGAAGAGGGGAGTGATGCTTCCGAAGGAGGTGGTTCCGGAAGTCGGGACCCTCACGTGTTCTACCCGTAAGCGTTCCGTGACCTCACCGCACTGACGGCAGGGGTTCACCCTCCGTTCACTCACGGCCATTGGCCGCTTCACCTGATCTGCCTAATTTCGGCCTTACCCGGTGCGTGGTGCGAGCGGATGCCAGCTCACGTATCGGTCGATAACAGTTGATAACAGCAGTAAGACGCAGTACTAAGGCAGTCTCGTGCGGACGAGAGGCTGCACCACGACCTCGCACGCCGCCAGTAGACGGCGGCTCCTGGAAGGAACTCCCGAAAGTGAAGCTTCAGCGCAAGAACCGGCTTCGCGCCCTTTCGCTCGGTGCTGTCGCCGTCTCCGGCGCCCTGGCGCTGACGGCGTGCGGCTCCGACGACACCAGCGGCGGCAGCGGCGACTCGAGTGCCCCCGCGGCCAACAGCGCCATCAAGTGCGACGACGCCAAGGGCGAACTGCTCGCGGCCGGCTCCTCCGCGCAGAAGAACGCGGTCGACGCCTGGGTCAAGCAGTACACGGCCTCCTGCAAGGACGTTCGGCTCAACTACAACCCGAACGGCTCCGGCGCCGGCATCACCAACTTCCTCCAGGGCCAGACCGCCTTCGCCGGTTCGGACTCCCCGCTGGACGCCGAGGAGATCACCAAGTCCGCCGAGGTCTGCAAGGACAGCCAGGCCATCGACCTGCCGATGGTCGGCGGCCCGATCGCCGTGTCGTACAACCTCCCGGGTGTGGACGGCCTCGTCCTGGACGCTTCGACCCTGGCCAAGATCTTCGACGACAAGATCAAGACCTGGAACGACGAAGCGATCAAGAAGCTGAACCCCGACGCGACGCTGCCCAGCACCAAGATCCAGACGTTCCACCGCTCGGACGACTCCGGCACCACGGACAACTTCACCAAGTACCTCAAGGCCGCGGCCGCCGCGGACTGGAAGTACGAGGGCGGCAAGGCCTGGCAGGCCAAGGGCGGCCAGTCCGCCTCGGGTTCCTCCGGTCTCGCCCAGCAGGTGACCCAGACCGCCGGCGCGATCTCCTACATGGAGCTCTCGTACGCCAAGGACGCCCAGACGGTCCAAGTCAAGACCGGTGCGGCCACGCCCGTCGAGGCCACCGTCGACAACGCCACCAAGGCGATCGCCGAGGCCAAGGTCGTCGGCGAGGGCAACGACCTCGCTCTTGAGCTGAACTACAAGCCCACCGCCGAGGGCGCGTACCCGATCACCCTCGTGACGTACGAGATCGCGTGCGAGAAGGGCAACAAGGCGGAGACCCTCGCCGCCACCAAGTCCTTCCTGACCTACGTCGCCAGCGAGGAGGGGCAGGCCATCCTCAAGGACGCCAGCTACGCCCCGATGCCCGAAGAGATCATCACGAAGGTCCGCACGACCGTCGCCGGCCTGAGCTGACCCAAGTGTGCGGCCCGCACCGGTAGCAACCGGAGCGGGCCGCACCGTCCGGTGCACCGCCGCCTGGAGCCCGCACCCCGAGGTTCCGCAGACCGGAGAACTCCATGGACATATCTACTCAAGACCCGCCAGTTCCTCCCCCCACCACACAGACCACCGAAGAGAAGCGCAACGCACGTGGTGCCACTCGCCCCGGAGACCGGATCTTCCTCGGTCTCTCGCGAGGCTCGGGCATCCTGCTCCTGGTGATCATGGCCGCGATCGCGGCCTTCCTCACCTACCGCGCCGCTCTCGCCATCTCCGAGGACGAAGCCAACTTCCTCACCGCCTTCGAGTGGGAGGCCAACGCCGACCCGCCGAAGTTCGGTATCGCGGTCCTCGCCTACGGCACGGTCATCTCCTCGGTCATCGCCATGGTGATCGCGGTCCCGATCTCCGTGGGCATCGCGCTGTTCATCACGCACTACGCCCCGCGCAAGCTCGGCGGCCTGATCAGCTACGTGATCGACCTGCTGGCCGCCGTCCCGTCCATCGTGTACGGCCTCTGGGGCGCCCTCGTCCTCGTACCGCACATGGACGGTCTGTTCGGCTGGCTCGACTCGTACTTCGGCTGGACCGGCATCTTCGACTGGCAGGGCGGCCCCGCGCGCTCCCTGTTCACCGTCGGCATCCTGCTCGCGATCATGATCCTGCCGATCGTGACCAACGTGAGCCGCGAGGTCTTCCGCCAGGCGCCGCAGATGCACCAGGAAGCCGCGCTCGCCCTCGGCGCCACGCGCTGGGAGGTCATCCGGATGTCGGTGCTGCCCTTCGGCCGCTCCGGCGTCATCTCCGCCTCGATGCTGGGCCTCGGCCGCGCGCTCGGCGAGACGATGGCTGTCGCCACGGTGCTCTCGCCGAGCTTCCTGATCGAGACCAGCCTGCTCGACCCGGGCGGCGGCACCTTCGCCCAGAACATCGCCAGCAAGTTCGGTGAGGCCACCGAGACGGGCCGCAACGCCCTGATCGCCTCCGGTCTGGTCCTCTTCGTCATCACGCTGCTGGTCAACGGCGCGGCCCGTGCGATCATCGCCCGCCGCAAGGAGTACTCGGGGGCCAACGCATGAGCAACGTCGTCATGGACAAGCGCCCCGAGCGCCCCAGCAGCAGCCTGCAGGGCGCGCGGCTTCCCAAGTGGACCCCGTGGGCGGTCGCCGTGGGCTCAGTGGGCGCGGGCCTCGGTATCAGCGCGGCCGCCGGGCTGGAGAGCAGCATCCAGTGGGCGCTGATCGCCGCGCTGCTGTTCGTCCTGGTCAGCTACGGTCTCGGCGTCAAGGTCGAGGGCAGCCGGCAGGCCAAGGACCGGTTCGCCACCAGCCTCGTCTGGGTCGCGTTCCTCCTCGCCGTCATCCCGCTGGCCTCCCTCATCTGGGAGACCATCAGCCGCGGTGTGAAGGTGCTCGACTTCTACTTCCTGAGCCACTCGATGGGTGTGGTCGCCGACTCGGAGGTCGGCGGTGGCATCAACCACGCCATCATCGGAACCCTGGAGCAGGTCGGCCTCGCCACGGTGATGGCCGTGCCGGTCGGTGTGCTCACGGCGGTCTACCTCGTCGAGTACGGGCGCGGACGGCTCGCCCAGACGGTCACCTTCTTCGTCGACGTCATGACGGGCATCCCGTCGATCGTCGCGGGTCTGTTCATCCTGGCGATCATGCTTCAGCTGAAACTGGAGCCCTTCGGGTTCGCCGGTTCGCTGGCTCTCGCCATCCTGATGATGCCGGTGGTGGTCCGCTCCACGGAGGAGATGCTCAAGCTCGTACCGAACGAGCTGCGCGAGGCCTCGCTGGCCCTGGGCATCCCGAAGTGGCGCACGATCATCAAGGTGGTTCTGCCGACGTCCATCGGTGGTATCACCACCGGTGTGATGCTCGCCGTCGCGCGTATCGCCGGTGAGACCGCGCCCGTGCTGCTTCTGGTGTGGGGCAGCGCCTTCATCAACAACAACCCGTTCGAGGGCGCTCAGGCGTCGCTGCCGCTCTACATCTACCAGCAGTACGCTCAGAGCGCCGGCAACGCCGCAGCCTACGACCGTGCCTGGGCCGCGGCACTCGTGCTGATCATCATCGTCATGATCCTCAACCTCGCGGCCCGCGGCATCGCCCGCTGGAAGGCCCCGAAGACCGGTCGCTGACGCGGCCATACAGCGACCAGACTTACCCCCGCGAAAGAAGTAGATCCCATGGCCAAGCGAATCGACGTAAGCGGACTGACCGCTTACTACAGTGCCCACAAGGCAATCGAAGACATCTCGATGACCGTCGAGCCGCGTTCGGTGACGGCCTTCATCGGTCCGTCCGGCTGCGGCAAGTCCACGTTCCTGCGCACGCTGAACCGTATGCACGAGGTCACGCCCGGTGGGCGGGTCGAGGGCAAGGTGCTCCTGGACGACGAGGACCTGTACGGGCACGGGGTCGACCCCGTGGCCGTGCGCCGCACCATCGGCATGGTCTTCCAGCGGCCGAACCCGTTCCCGACCATGTCGATCTTCGACAACGTGGCGGCCGGGCTCAAGCTCAACGGCTCCTACAAGAAGTCCGAGCTGAGCGATGTCGTCGAGAAGTCGCTCAAGGGTGCGAACCTCTGGAACGAGGTCAAGGACCGGCTGAACAAGCCGGGGTCCGGGCTTTCCGGTGGTCAGCAGCAGCGGCTGTGCATCGCGCGGGCGATAGCTGTCGAGCCGCAGGTGCTGCTGATGGACGAGCCCTGCTCGGCGCTCGACCCGATCTCGACGCTGGCCATCGAGGACCTGATCGGTGAGCTGAAGGAGCGCTTCACGATTGTCATCGTGACGCACAACATGCAGCAGGCCGCGCGGGTGTCCGACCGGACGGCGTTCTTCAACCTCTCCGCGGTTGGTCAGCCCGGTCGTCTCATCGAGATAGACGACACGGAGCGGATCTTCTCCAACCCGTCCGTTCAGGCGACGGAGGACTACATCTCCGGGCGCTTCGGCTGAGCGGTCGCGCTCCGCTCACTTTCCCGACCCCCCGCGGTGCTGCATGGCGGTGCCACCGCGGGGCCCAATAGGGCCCGCCCCCCGGCTCCCGGGGGGCGGGCCCGTCGGTTTGTCTGCGGGTGCGTCGTGGCTTGTCGCGCAGTTCCCCGAGCCCTTTTTTAGGGGCGCGGGGAACTGCACAGTCTTTTGGGGGTTCGGGGGCGGAGCCCCTGAGCAAGGGATGGG